>CAJXLG010000330.1 GCA_913055885.1 uncultured Rhodospirillales bacterium | reverse complement strand
GGCCGGATCAGGTCTTCGTCTTCATCGACCTGGAGCGCGAGGACACCCTGCCCCGGCTGCTGCTGGCCCTGACGCCGGACGGCGAATGCCACAAGCGGTCCCTGCCCGCCCCCGAGGACGGCACCATCCAGTTCCTGGCCACGGCGGAGGCGCCCGTGGTGCGTGCCCTGCGCGATGCCGGCGCGGAGGTCTATCTACGGTGACGGGCGTCCGGGTCTACATCGCCACCACGGAAGGCCCGGCGATGGTGCAGCGCATCGCCGAAGAGGACCCGGATGTACAGAGCCTGGTGTGCGTGGACGGGGGCATCGAAAAACTGCCCATCAGCCGCGGCTATCACGCCTTCGTCGCGCGCGGTACGGGCATCATTGAGCGGCTGTACGGCCATCCCGCCTACCGGGTGGACGTGGACCGCGCCGTGGACGAAGGCGACAGTTGGCAGCTTCCCCTGCTCATCGCCCATCACCTGGGCCATCGCGGCCGTCTGTGCGGTTCCGACACCGACCCTGGAACCGTCCTTTGGGCCACGGGCACGGTCAACGCGGATTGCGCCGTGGGCCGGGTGAATGCCGTTCTCGACAAGCTGGAGGCCGCCCGCCCCCTGTTCCGGGCGTGCCGCGACGCCGGCGTGCCGGTGATCCTGGCCGTGCCGCCGGACAATGCCGCCGACATCCCCGAGGACCTGTCGGCTATCGACCTGGACCCGGAAACAACGACGGTGCTCCGCCCCGGCCGGGCCACTCCGGCGGACCTGGATCACGGCCTGTCCCTTGATCCGCCGAACAGCGACGGGAAGGACGGCGAAGCGGACACCGAAGGCGACCCGCCGGGCTCGGACCACCCGCCACGCCCCCGGCGGCGGCGCTGGTGGCCGTGGGGCGCGGCGGCCGCGCTGGTCGTGCTGGCGGGGGCCGGGGCGTGGGCCGGCCGCGACGTGCCGCGCTTCTACACCCTGGCGCGCGAGGGCGACCTGCGCGCCCTGGAAACCGCCCTGCAACAGCGGGACGGCTTGTGCCCCGGCTGCCGGGTGGCGCGTTACTACCTGGACCGCCGCCGCCTGGCGCCCGGCGCCGTGCGCCCCCGGGCGCTGGAAACGCGGCCGCCGGAAGGGGGAACCTGCCTGCGCGCGGACGCCGCGATGGAGGGCTTGCGCGAAATCAGCCGCGCGCCCGAGGACGGCACCATCCCGCCGACCCCGGCGGACCGGCTGTGCGGCCTGGCCTACCGCTTCACCTACCGGGGCGACACGCCCGCCCGGGTGCTCATCGCGGCGCGCTGGGGCGACGGCGAGCGTCGGCTCCAGGCCACCCTGGCCCCGGGCGAAAGCCGCACCTTCCGGGTGGCCGACGCGGGCGAGCGGGTGCGACCGGCCACCTATCGGTTCACCGTGCTGGCCACGCCTTATCCCGACGCGGACCTGGCGGCGTGGCGCGACGCCGGCGACGCCCCCCTGGCCGAGCGGGCCGAGCGGCTGGGCCTCACCCTGCGCCGGGTGGAACACCACATCGAGGGCGCCGAAACCCGTTTCCGGTAGCGACGCCCTGCGGAACGGTTGTTGTCCGGAAACGATGACGCCCCTATCCTGGGATAATCGCCCTGGCGGGAGGCCGTTCATGAAACTTGACGGCGTGATCAAGACCATCCGGTCGCATCGGGAGGATTTGGCCGGCATGGGCGTCCGGCACGCTGCGGTATTTGGCTCCACGGCGCGCGGCGACGCCGGGCCGGACAGTGATGTGGACATCCTGCTCGATGTGGACCCGGCGCGGGTCCGAAGCATTTTCGCCATGGGTCGCATCCAGGCCAGCCTGCAAGCCTGGCTGGGCCACGCCGTGGATGTTACCCGACAGGACCGGCTGCCCGGTCGCGTCAGCGAAGCGGCCGAACGGGAAGCTGTTCATGCCTTCTGATTCCCCGGTGGACCGGCTCCGCGAAATCGTGGAAAACTGCGATCGCATAGCTGCTTATACGGCGGACATGGACTTCGAAACCTACGCCGGGGACATGAAGACCCGGGACGCCGTTGAGCGGTGCCTGGCGCGGATCAGCGAAGCCGCCTGCAAGATCGGCAGCTATATCGAAACCCGGTATCCGGAAACGGACTGGGCCGGAGCCCGGGGCGTCGGCAATCTGCTGCGCCATCAATATGACGGGATCGAAGACCTGGATATCTGGAACGGCGTGGTGACCGACGTCCCCCGTTTACGCGCGGCGGCTTCAAGCGAAATCCAGCGTCTCATTTCGGCCTCCGAGAGCGGCGGCGACGGCGCCGGCCGTGGATGATCTGGACGAGGTGAACACCATGCTGGCGGAACGCATCGAGCGCTGGAAACGGGAAGACCGGGAACAGGCCATCCAGGAAGGGCTCAAGCAGGGCATCGAACAGGGCCTTGAGCAGGGCATCGAACAGGGCATCGAACAGGGCCTTGAGCAGGGCATCGAACGAGGGAAGGCCCAGGCGCTTTCGCGGCTCCTGGAGCGCCGGTTCGGGTCGGAGGCCGCCCAGGTCCATCGCCGCCGGATCGAGCAGGCGGACGCCGAGACCCTGGACCGGTGGTTCGACCGCGCTATCACCGCGCCGGACGTGGATACCGTCTTCGGTTGATCCACCGACCGCCACCGGGCCGTCAAGGCGGTGCAGGGTGAATTCGCCGCCTTTAGCGGCAATCCACCATCCCCGACGAGGTGGGCGCCGGGGCTGCCCGGCCTGACGGGAGAGGCCAGGAAACCGGCCGTGGACGATCTGTACGAGGTGAACACCATGCTGGCGGAACGCATCGAGCGCTGGAAACGGGAAGACCGGGAACAGGCCATCCAGGAAGGG
>CAJXLG010000329.1 GCA_913055885.1 uncultured Rhodospirillales bacterium | reverse complement strand
CGGCCGGCTGGCGGACGGCACCCTTCACCTGCGACGCTTCGCCGCGGGCACCGCCGCGCGCGCCGTGAGCGGCGCGGGCCGCGTCGATCCGGCGACGGGGCGCGCCGACGGCCGCGTGACGGCCCGGCTGGCCGATGCCGCCCTGTTGCGGCCGGTGATGGGCAAGGGCGTCCCCCTGCCCGAGGGGCCGGTGCGGCTGGCGGCGCGCGGCACCCGCAACGCCGACGGCCGGCTGCGGCTGGCCGGCCTGCACGCGATGGCGGCGGGCGCCACCCTGACAGCCCACGGCACGGCGCACCCGGCGGCCGACACCGTAAACGCCACCGCCCGCCTCGACGTCCCGGCCCTGGGCCGGCTGCACGACGCCGTGGCCGGCCGCGCCAGGGCCGCCGTGACGGCCCGGGGCGCCCTCACGGACCCGACGCTGCGCTGGCGCCTGGACGCGCCGCGCCTGCGGGCCGAGGGCAACACTTTCCGGAACGTGCAGGCGCAGGGGAACACCCGCCATCCGGCCGCAGCGCCCGCCGGACACCTCCTGCTCCTGGCGGACACGCCGGCGGGCCCGGCGGCCGTGGACACCGACTATGCCTACCGCGGCGGCCGCCTGCGCCTGCGCCGGCTGGCCGGCACCCTGGGCCCGGCCGAGGTGAGCGGTGACCTCGCGGTGGACCCGGCCGGCCCCGCGCTTCCCAAGGGGCGGCTGGCGGTGACCGTGCCGCGCCTCAAGGCCCTGTCACCCGCCCTCACGGGCCGTGCGCGCGCCGATGTACGGCTGTCGGCGCCCGGCGGGCGGCAGGCGGCGCACGTCACGGCGCGGGCGCCCGGCCTGGGCGCCGGGCCCGCCACCATAACGGGTGCGCGGCTGGAAGCCCGCGCGGCGGATCTCCTGGACACGCCGCGCCTGACGGCACGGCTGACCGCCGACAGCATCGGCGCGCAGGGCCGCGCCTGGCACGACGCCGCCCTCACCGCCGAGGGATCGCCGGACGCCCTGCGCCTCGCCCTGGCCGCCGACGGCAGCGTGCCCGTGCGCGCCGGCGGCCGGCTGAACGCGACGGACCGGGCGTTGCGTCTCGCGCGGTTCACGGCCGGGCGCGACCCGGTGGCCGTGGCCCTGGCGCACCCCGCCACCCTGCGGCTGACGGCGGACGGCCCGGCGCTGGCGGATCTGGCCCTGCACGTCAATGACGGCCGCCTCACCGCCGCCGTGCGGCGCACCGGAAAGGGCTGGCGGGGACAGGCCCGGCTGCACGACCTGGGGCTGGGTGCGTTCGCCGCCCTCGTGCCCGAGCACCGGCCCACGGGCCGCATCGCCGGCCGGGTACGGCTGGACGGCCGCACCGGCCGGGCGCGCCTGACGGCCACGGACATCAGCTTTCCCGAGGAGGGCCTGCCGCCGCTGGACGCCGTGGTGGCGGCGCGCCTGGCGGGCCCCCGCCTGAACGTGTACGGGGCCCTCACCGGCACCGGCGACACCCCGGGCCGGTTCAGCGCCCGCCTGCCCGTGATCTGGCCGGGACCGCGCCCCGACCCGGACGGCGCCATCCAGGCCCACGCCGCCTGGGCGGGGCCCCTGGCCCTGGTGGACGCCCTGCTGCCGGGCGATGCCCACCGCCTGCGCGGCACCATCGGCCTTGACGCGAAGGCCGGCGGCACCCTCGCCGCCCCCGGCGCGTCGGGCCGGGTCACCCTGCGCGACGGCGTCTACGAGCACCTGCGCTACGGCACCCTCCTCCGCGACCTCAAGGGGCACGTCGCCGTGGCGTCGGACGGCGGCCTGGACGCCCGGGTGACGGGGACCGATGGCGGCAGCGGGCGGCTCAACCTGACGGCCAAGGGCACCGTGCGGCCCGACGCCGCGCCCCGCCTGGACGCCCGCCTGACCCTGGACAGCCTCCACCTCGTGCGCATGGACGTGGTGACGGGGCAGGCGAGCGGCACCCTCACCTACAAGGGGAAGCCGCCGGCCGGCGCCCTCGAGGGCACCCTCCGGCCCGGGCCCGTGGAGGCGCGGCTGGCGGCCCTGCCGGGCGGCGGCGTGCCCCACATCAAGACGGTGCGCGCGGGCAGCGCGGAAGCGCGCGCCCTGGAACGGGCGGGCGCCCCGGATCCGCCGGCCGCTCCCATGACCCTGGACGTGGCGGTGAAGGCGCCACGCCGACTCTTCCTGCGCGGCGAGGGCGTGGACAGCGAATGGTCGGCCGATCTCCAGGTGCGCGGCACGGCGGCCAGGCCGGCGGTGCACGGCACCGTGCGCCTGGTGCGCGGCCGCCTGGACGTGGCCGGGCAGCGATTCAGCCTGGACAAGGGCGTGATCACCCTGGACGGCCGGCGGCCGCCGGATCCGGAACTCGACGTGCAGGCCACCCACGAGGCGAAGGAGCTGACCGCCATCGTCAACGTGACCGGCCGGGCATCGAAGCCGGACGTGCGACTCACCTCCCGGCCGGAGATGCCCGAGGGGGAGGTCGCCTCACAACTCCTGTTCGGCAAGGCCATGGCCGGGTTGAGCCCCGGCGAGGCCCTGCAGGCGGCCCGCCTCGCCGGCCGCCTCACCGGCGTGACGGGCGGCGGCGACGGCGGGGCCCTGGACATCATGGGGCGGGTGCGCTCGGCGGCGGGCCTCGACGTCCTGGACGTGAGCGCCGGCGGCGGCGACAGCGGCCCCGGGATCGAGGCCGGCAAGTATGTCGCCCCCGACCTCTACCTGGGTGTCGAGGGCGGCGCCGCCTCCGGCGCCGTGACGGTGGAGTACGACCTGACGCCGTCCCTCACCCTGGAAACCCGGACGCAGGAGGACGCCAGCGGCAACATCGGCCTCACGTGGCACGA
>CAJXLG010000328.1 GCA_913055885.1 uncultured Rhodospirillales bacterium | reverse complement strand
CATGGCCGAGGAAACGCCGGTTTTCGCCCACATGGACACGACCGCCGACGCGGCCCTGGAGCGCTGGGCCGCGTTCCTGCGCATCCCCAGCGTGAGCACGGACCCGGCCTACAACGACCGTACCCGGGAAGCGGCCGAGTGGACGGCCGCGCAGCTTCGCGAGATCGGCTTCGAGGCGAGCGTGCGGCCGACCGAGGGACATCCCATGGTGGTGGCGCACCACCCCGGCCCGGACGAGGCGGCGCCGCGGGTTCTGTACTACGGTCACTACGACGTGCAACCGCCCGATCCCGTGGACCAGTGGGACAGCGGCCCGTTCACCCCCACCATCGTGGACGGCCCGAAGGGCCGGCGGATGGTCGCGCGCGGCGCGGTCGACGACAAGGGTCAGGTGATGACCTTCATCGAGGCCTTCCGCGCCTGGAAGGCCGTTCACGGCAGCCTGCCCGTGGCGATCACGGTGTTCCTCGAGGGCGAGGAAGAGTGCGGCAGTCCCAGCCTCACGCCCTTCCTCACGGCCAACCGCGATGAACTGGCCGGGGATGTCTGCGTCGTCTCGGACACCGGCACCTGGGACGTGGACACGCCGGCGATCACCACGCGCCTGCGCGGTCTGCTCTATACCGAACTGACCGTGCGCGGCCCCAGCCACGACCTGCATTCCGGGATTTACGGCGGCGCCGCGCCCAACCCGCTGAACGCGCTCACGCGCGTACTCGGCGGGCTGCACGACGACGACGGCAACGTCGCCATCCCCGGCTTCTACGACGCCGTTGCCGAGCTCGACCCGGCGGTACGCGAATCCTGGGACGCCCTGGGCGCGGACGAAACGGCGTTTTGCGACTCCATCGGCGCGCGGGCAACGGGCGGCGAGCGCGGCCGGAGCCTCCTGGAGAAGGTCTGGGCACGCCCGACCTGCGACATCAACGGCGCCATCGGCGGCTATACGGGTACGGGGGCCAAGACGGTCATCCCGGCGGAAGCCTCGGCGAAGATCTCGTTCCGCCTCGTGCCCGATCAGGACCCGGATCGCATCGGCGAGCTGTTCCGGCGTTTCCTTGCCGGGCGCATGCCCGCGGGCGTGTCGTGGCAGCTCGACGTGCACAAGGGTGCGCCGGCCTTCCAGGTGCCCACGGACTCGCCGTATCTGTACGCGGCGGCGGACGCGCTGGAAACGGTGTACAGCAAGCGCCCCGTACTGATCGGCAGCGGCGGTTCGATCCCGGTGGTGGAACAGGTCAAGCGGGTGCTGGGCATGGACACGCTGCTCATGGGCTTCGGCCTGGACGACGACCGCATGCACAGCCCCAACGAGAAGTTCGAGCTTACCTGTTTCGAGCGCGGCATGAAGGCGCACGCCGCACTGCTCGCGCGGCTGGGCGCGATGCGCGGCTGACGCGGTCCGCCGCCCGGCCCGACGCCACGTTGCGGTACGGCCCCGCGGGGGCGCCCGCCGAGGGCACCCTTGGCAAGCCGTGCCCCCGCCCCGTATACTCATGCGTTGTGACCATAATCCTTTCCCATAACCCGGACGGGGAGGACGGAAACCCGACACCCATGGCCAACACCCAGCAACCGCTTCTCGAGGTCCGCGACCTGGTCAAGGGCTTCGGCGGCCTCCGGGCCATCGATCACTGCAGCCTGGAGGTCTCGCCCGGCACCATCACGGGCCTTATCGGGCCCAACGGCGCGGGCAAGACCACCCTGTTCAACATCATGACGGGGTTCATCGCGCCGGATTCGGGCCGCGTCTACTTTCGCGGGCGCGACATCACCAACCTGCCGGCGCACGAGATCTTCGACGCCAAGCTCTGTCGCACCTTCCAGATCCCGCGCGAGCACTTCTCCATGACGGTGCTGGAGAACCTGATGCTCGTGCCGTCGGGCCAAGCCGGCGAGCGCATCTGGAACACCTGGTTCCGGCCGGGGAAGGTGCGCGCCGAGGAAGAGCGCCTCATGACCCAGGCGGAAGAGGTGCTGAAGATCCTCGAGATCACGCACATGCGCGACACGCCCGCGGGCCAGTTGTCGGGTGGCCAGAAAAAGCTGCTCGAACTCGGGCGAATCCTCATGGCCGAGCCCACCATGGTGCTCCTGGACGAGCCGGGTGCGGGCGTGAACCGTTCGCTGATGCGGCGGCTGGTGGACAACATCCAGTGGATGCGCCGGGAGAAGAACATCACCTTCCTGCTGATCGAGCACGACATGGATCTGGTGATGAACCTGTGCGATCCGGTGATCGTGATGAGCGAGGGCCATCAGCTCATGCAGGGGCCGCCGGATACGGTTCGCAACGATCCGCGCGTGCTGGAGGCCTACCTCGGGGGGCAATATGCCGCTGCTGCAGGTTGATACCGTCACCGCCGGCTACGGCGACATGCAGGTGCTCACCGAGGTGTCGATCCAGGTGGGCGCAGAGGAAATCATCTCCCTCATCGGTCCCAACGGCGCCGGCAAATCCACGGTGATGAAGGCGGTCTTCGGCCTGCTCAAGCCATGGTCCGGCCGGATCACCTTCGACGGCGCCAACATCGCCGGCCTGGCGCCCTACGAGATCGTCAAGACCGGGATGTGCTACGTTCCCCAGGTCGCCAACGTGTTCACCGACCTGACGGTCGAGGAAAACCTGGAGATGGGCGCGTTCATCCTCGAGGACGCCAGCCTGAATCAGCGCAAGGACGACGTCTTCACCCTGTTCCCGCGGCTCGCCGAGCGCCGCCGGCAGAAAGCCGGCAAGATGTCCGGGGGCGAGCGCCAGATGGTGGCCATGGGCAGCGCGCTCATGCTCAACCCCAAGATGATCCTGCTGGACGAGCCCTCGGCTGGCCTCGCCCCACG
>CAJXLG010000327.1 GCA_913055885.1 uncultured Rhodospirillales bacterium | reverse complement strand
CCTTTTGCTGACGGCCCTGCGGTTCGCGGTGGTGGCGGCCGTGCTGGAGCCCCTGTTCGGCCTGCCCCGGTACAACCTCAAGGGCGTGGGCGCCTTCGCCCTCGTCATGGGCGTGCTGCACTTCGGCGGCATCTTCGTCGCCCTGTCCGGCCTGGGCGCCGCCGCCACGGGCATCGTCAGCCAGCTCGGCGTGCCCTTCGCCGTGCTTTTGGGCATCCTGCTCTTCCACGAACGGCTGGGCCCGGGCCGGGGCGCCGGCCTGGGGCTGGCCTTTTCCGGCGTGGTGCTCCTGGCCGGAACGCCCGCCGTCTTTCCGGATCTCGGTTACCTCGCCATCGGCATCGGGGCCATGGTCGCCTGGGCGGCGGGCAACATCATCATCAAGCACATCCCCGGCACCAACCCCTTCGCCCTCAACGGCTGGATGGGCCTGGTGGCGGCCCCGGCCACCCTGCTCCTCTCCCTCGCCCTGGAAAACGGCCACGCGGCGGCCCTCACGGACGCCGGCTGGCGCGGCTGGCTGGCCGTGGGCTACAGCGCGCTGGGCGCCTCCATCACGGCGCACAGCCTGTGGTACTGGCTCGTCGGGCGGCACCCCATGGTGCGCATCGCGCCTTTCGCGCTCCTGCCGCCGGTCATCGCCGTGGCGGGTGGCGTGCTGGTTCTCGGGGAACCGTTGACGTGGCAGAAGGTCCTTGGTGGTATTCTTACCCTGGCCGGTGTGCGGATCATCCAGGTGGTGGATGCCCGCGCCCGCCGGGCCCACCAGGTGGAGGAGGCGTCGTGATCGATTCCCTGTCGCCCAACCACGAGCCCCGGCCGGCGGACACGCCGGTGGACATGCTGGTGTTCCACTACACGGGCATGGCCGACGCCGCCACCGCCCTCGCCCGGCTGCGCGACCCGGAAGCGAAGGTTTCCGCCCACTACCTCGTCGATGAGGACGGCACCGTGCACCGCCTGGTGCCCGAGGACCGCCGCGCCTGGCACGCCGGCGAGGCGGCGTGGCGCGGCCACGGCGACGTGAACGCGCGTTCCATCGGCATCGAGCTGGTGAATCCGGGGCACGACCTGGGCTATCGTCCCTTTCCCGAGGCCCAGATGCGCGCCGCCATCGCCCTGGCCAGGGCCGTCATCCAGCGCCATCCCGTGCCGCCGCGCAACGTGGTGGGCCACGCCGACGTGGCGCCGGAGCGCAAGAAGGACCCGGGCGAGCTGTTCGACTGGCGGCGCCTGGCCGGCGAGGGGGTGGGCCTGTGGGCGGAGCCGGTGACGGCCGACGGCGGCCCCGCCGGCGACGTCCTGCCCGACCTGCTGCACCGCTTCGGCTATCCCGTCAGCGACGACGACCCCATCCCCGCCGTCACCGCCTTCCAGCGCCACTTCCGGCCCGAGCGCGTGGACGGCATGCCGGACGCCGAGTGCGCCGCCCGGGCGGCGGCCCTGCTGGATCGATGAGGGCATGCCCGTGATCGGCCGCGCCGAGGCCGGGATGCGCCAGGCCCGCCACGAGCACGAACAGGCCCGCCGCTGTCTGACCGCGCCACGTGGCTGCGCCGGGCCGCCAAGGGCGACGGTTTCGTTACGGCAATCCGGGACGAAGGCATCGTCCTGACCGGCCGGTTGCCGGAAGGGGGCGGCCCATCGTGAACCGGGCTCAAACCGGAATGTCGGGCCTGGGCGTGATGGCATCCAACTCCACACCCTTGGCGGCTTCCACGGCAGCGAGATCGTGTTCCGCCTGAAGATTCGGCCAGAAGGCCGCCGAGGTCCGGAAATACCGGGCCAGACGCGCCGCCGTGTCCGGCGAAATAAGGCCGAGCGGCGCCAGGAACGCTTCCCGAAGAACCTCGCCCAGGTGGATGTTGGGCAGATCACGAATACTCAACGTCATACTCACTCTCCCACTGGTTACGAATATCAAATTCTAGTTTCAATTGTAATGGGTCGCGAGCCCGCTCTTGGCAGGCTGCAATGTTCCTTTTAAGTCTTTCTACCAAATCTAGCGGAAAATCAATCGGAACACGCAAAGCTTCGTCTATGACGGATGAGCCAAGGTCCGCAAACTTTTCACACAAAATCTCGGCCTCTCTCCGTCCTTCTTCGGTTTCACGAGCCCAAGGCGAGCGGAATGGGTTGTTATCACCCCCTGACCGAAAACCCGTCTCATTATCTATTTGAACAAACATATGCTGTGTTGTGATAAGCTTCTCCGATCCGTCGTGTACTTCGCATAAAAATGCCAACATCTCTCCCCTGGCAATATCCAGAGCATTTTTTATTTTCGAATTGTTTAACAAACTTATATCATGCCCATAATTACATATATTATTGTAAAGTAATTCTATCGGACAGTCGTCACAGAAATAAACACCGTGCTTTTCAAAATACGATAAAGCAACAGGATAAATTTGCGGATCCGGTCCACTACCAAGGCTTTTCCACGGATCGCTGTCAGCAGGAACATCAAGGAATTTAGCACTTTGACAAGAGATGCCAAGTTCCTGCGCAATGACAGAAAAAGCTCGCTCCTCCAACGCATTGGCCGAGCCACGAAACTTGACGAACCAAGGCTCCCCTCCCCGATCCACGGCCTTCCATATATCCGGCTTATCTGGATGCAACTGCGTCCACTGCCACCCTGTGGCGTCGGAGACAAGTTCCAGTTCGCGTGTCTTTGGGAACATATCTCTACCCCCTTTTACGCCTCGTCACTCGCCCGTCCACGCCGCCCGCTTGCGATAGATGGTGGAGGGGCTGATTCCCAGGTGCCGGGCCGCTTCCTGGATGTTGCCGTCGCACGCCGCGATGGCGGCCTCGATGGCGTCCTTCTCCACCCG
>CAJXLG010000326.1 GCA_913055885.1 uncultured Rhodospirillales bacterium | reverse complement strand
CGATGGGCCGCATCTCCATCACGGCCTTCGCCCGGCGGAGCCGGTTCTCCACCCGCAGCAGATCGCGGTAGCGCAGCACGGCCTGGAGCGGTGAAATCCGGGCATTGGTGCGCAGCACGGAAATGCCGTCGAAACGGGCCTCGTCGGCCAGCTTGCCGGCATCGATCTCGAAGACGGCCGTTTCGTCGCCCCCCGCCGGTGAACGACAGGGATGTGGTGTCCATGAACACCACGCTCAGTTCGGTGAACAGGTCCCGGCGGCGCTCGAACCGCCCCTCGCCCAACAGCTTCTCCAGCACCTGCCGGCAACCCGTCTCCTCCCGGAGCCGGCCGAACAGCATGGGCGGGCCGATGTGCCAGCAGCTGATGTGCCCTGCCTCCGTCTCGGACAGGATGACGGCCCGTTCACCATGCCGTCCCGGGGAAGGGATCAGGCGGTCCAGCTCCCCGCTGGCCTGCAGGACATCCCTCCGACCCGGGGACGGGCGCCAGGGCGACGATCTGTTCCCGGAATTCCCGGGGATATGGTGTCTTGCGTCGCGGCACCGTGGACCTCCTTCGTCAAAACGACCGGGTGTCCACGAAACCGGGTCAAATCCAGGTTTGGCATCACCCGGTCCCGGGCAGGGTGAAATGGACGGTCGTGCCCTGGCCGTCGGGGCGCGGTTCCGCCCAGATGCGCCCGCCCGCGTTCTCCACGATGCGCCGGCACAGGGCGAGTCCCACGCCCGTCCCGGGATAGGTGTCGGGGGGATGGAGGCGCTGGAACACCTCGAAGATGTGCTCGGCGTGGCGCGCCGCGATGCCGATGCCGTTGTCCGTGAGGGTGAGGTGCCAGTCCCCGTCTTCCCCGGGCCGGCAGGTCACGGTGATCTCCGGCGGCGTGTCGGGCCGGCGGAACTTGAGGGCGTTGCCCAGAAGGTTGTGGAACAGGTGGGAAAGCTGGAAGGGATCGCCGCGCACGGTGGGCAGGGGGTCCGCCACCTCGATGCGCGCCCCCGTCTCGGCGATCATGGCGCGCATGGTGCGCTGGGCCCCGGCCAGGATATCCGGAAGCGCCACGTCCTCGAACGGGCGCTCCTCGGCCGTCACCTGGCCGTAGGTGAGCAGGTCGTGCACCTGGCCGAGGGCCCGTTCCGCGCCGCGCCGGATCTCCTGCATCGCTTCCGCCCCGCCGGGCTGCCCGCGGATGGCCTCGCCCGCCTCGCGTTCCAGCTTCTGGACATGCAGGTGGATGAGCCGCACGGGCTCCTGGAGATCGTGGGAGGCGATGTAGAGGAAGCGTTCCAGCTCGCGGTTGGTCCGGCGCAGTTCCTCCACCAGCCCGGTCATGCGCCGGGCGTCCGCCTGCCGTTCCGACACGTCGTTGAGGGTCACCACGGACAGGGCCTCGCCATCCACCGTCATGGGACTGGCCTGCAGGTCGAAAACGGCCGTCACGCCGTCGCCGCGCATGGCGGAAATCTCCGTCCGGCCGCCGTCGCGGTCCGCGGGGTGGCCGAAGGCGCTGCCCACCAGGGCGTCGCGCGGCCGCGCCAGGGCCGCCCCGGCCGCGGCGTTGGCCCAGCGCACGATGCCTTCGGCATCGAGCACCAGGACCGGGGTATGCAGGTTTTCCAGGATGGTATAGGCGGTGTGGGCGTCCATGTTCCCCCTTGCTTCAGGCCACCTCCTCCGGGTCGCAGGGAAGTTCCAGGGCCCGCACCACG
This sequence comes from uncultured Rhodospirillales bacterium, assembly GCA_913055885.1. Classification (GTDB taxonomy): domain Bacteria; phylum Pseudomonadota; class Alphaproteobacteria; order Rhodospirillales; family CAJXLG01; genus CAJXLG01. The sequence continues at coordinate 1,145 of CAJXLG010000326.1, read as the reverse complement.
CGCGACAGGTCGCTCAGGTCGCCCACGATGCTGCGCGGCGGCCCGGGGTGTTCGCGCACCAGGAGGGGCGTGGCGATGATCCGCGCCTGCTCGGCCTTCGCCGGGTCGGCGACGACGTCCAGCACCTCCGTCTCCAGGCACCCGGCGAGGCCGCTGCAGCGGCCCAGGCGCTCCAGGGCGTTGCGGGCCAGGCGGGCCGTGCCCGTGTCGCCGGCGACGTAGAGCCGCAGCCGGTAGGCCTGGGGCGTTGTGTCAGTCATTTGCGCGACGCCTCCATGCGTTCCCACGCGCGGCGGCGCTGTTCCTGTTCGGCCTTCAGGGTATCGATGCGCTTTTGCAGCTCCAGCTCGCGCTGCTCGGCCTCGTTGTCCACGGACTGCCGCCGCACCCGGGCGGCCTCGCGCTCCGCTTCCACCTGGCGTTCGAGCTGCTCGATCTCCGTTTCGCGGCGGCGGTCGGCGGCGGCCTCCGCTTCCTGGCGCGCCGCCTTGGCGCTGCCGTAGACCATGCCGCCGGCGCCCATGTAGGGGCGCTCCACGTCCAGGCCGTCTTCCGTGATGCGGAACTCGCGCGTCTGGCCGGACATGGGCTGGCCGCGCGCCTTGATGACGTGAATCAGGCGGATGAACTCCCCCTCCTGCTCCATGCTGCGCAGCTTGATCCACGAATCGATGAGCGACGAGGCGTTCACCACACTCACGTCGCCCCAGGAATCGGGCAGGAGCTCCGTGATGATCGTGGTGAGGCCGCGTGCCTTGGCCGCGTCCAGGAGCCGCAGCAGCATGGCCTTGGCGTGACCGGAGTCGCCCATCTCCCACAGGCTGGACACGGGATCGACGATGAGCATGTCGGGCGCGCTGGTGTCGATGATGCGGTGGATGCGCAGGAGGTGCTCCTCCAGGCCGCATTCCACGGGGCTGCGCGCGTCCACGGTCAGGCGGCCGTCCGCGCGCGGCGCGGCCAGGGGGATGCCGATGCGCTCGGCGTTGTTGACGATGTCGCCCACCGCCTGCTCGAAGGTGAGATAGTGGACCGAGCGGCCGTCCGCCGCCGCGGCCGCGGCGATGGCGGCGGCCAGGTTGGTCTTGCCCGTGCCGGCGCGACCGGAGATCATCGCCGCCGCGCCCTCGGGCAGGCCGCCGCCC
>CAJXLG010000325.1 GCA_913055885.1 uncultured Rhodospirillales bacterium | reverse complement strand
CGGCGTTCTGCTCATCCACCGCCGAGGCGATGGACTGCGCCACGTCGCGCACCTGGTCCACGACGCTGACGATGCCCTCGATGGCCTCCACGGCCTGGCGCGTTTCCGTCTGCACCCCCTGGACCTTGCCGGAGATGTCGTCCGTGGCCTTGGCCGTCTGGTTGGCCAGGTTCTTCACCTCGTTGGCGACGACGGCGAAGCCCTTGCCCGCCTCGCCGGCACGCGCCGCCTCGATGGTGGCGTTGAGCGCCAAAAGGTTGGTCTGGTCGGCGATGTCGCGGATGAGGCTCACCACCTCGCCGATCCTGTCCGCCGAGCTGTTGAGGCCCTGGATGGTGTCCCGCGTCCGGGTGGCCTCGTCGGCGGCGTGCTGCGCCGTTTCCGTGGCGTGGCTCACCTGACGGCTGATCTCCTGGATGGAGGAGGAAAGCTCCTCCGCCGCCGAGGCCACCGTGGCCACGTTGGTGGAGGCCTCCTCCGTCGCCGAGGCCACGGTGCCGGCCTGTTCCCGCGTCTGTTCCGCCGTGTCGGCCATGGTGCGCGCCGAATCCTCCAGCCCGTGCGAGGCCTGCGACACATTGTCCAGGAAGCCGGAAACCCGGCTGTCGAAGTCGTTGGTGGCCGATTCGATGCGCCGCGCCCGTTCCTCGCGGGCCTTGCGTTCACGCTCCTGCTGCTCGGCCATCTCCCGGTTCTGGATCATGCGGTCCTTGAAGACCTGCACGGCGCGGGCCATGACGCCGATGACATCATGCCGCTCGCGGGCGGGTATCTCCGTTTCCAGGTCGTCTTCGGCGAGCGCCGCCATGCTCCCGGAGAGGCGCTGCACGGGCCGGGTCACCACCCGGGTGAGCAGCAGCCACGTGCCCAGGGTGGCCCCCGCCACCAGCACCACCCAGGCAAGGGCCATGATGGCGATGCGGGTGTTGAGGGCGGCGTATTCGTCGGACAGATCGACGCTGGAGGAGAGCACGGCGATGACGTCGCCGTCCTTCATCCCCATGGCGCCGTGACAGGAATGGCATACCTGCTGGTCGGCGCCGGCCGTCTTACCCAGCACCACGGGCATGCTCATGCGCAGCGACTCGCCCACCAGCCGGGTGACGGTCTCCTTGCGCTCAAGGGCGGCCTGATCGATGGCATCCCGGGGCGTCTTGATGGTCTCCACGTCCCGGTTCTTCTGGTAATCACGCACGTGAGGCCCCCAGACGGTCCACAACTCGCCGTCATATTCGGCGTTGCGCCGCTCGAACCACTTGTTGAAGGCCGTGATGCCGATGTCCTGGGTGTCGCGCGGCCTGAGCGTCATGATCTGGACGCCGAAATCCTTCACCGACAGCAGTTCGCTCCGGCTCATCTGCCGCGCCGTGTTGCGGATTTCCTGCGTGTCCTGCCAGATGGCAAGGCCGAACACGGCGGTGAGGACCACCAGCCACGACAGGCCGGCGAGAATCATGAACTTGGCCGCGATGGACAGACGCGCCCACATGCCTTCCCTCCTGCGGGCCCCGATGCCCGCGTGACAATGTTCCCGTACCGGCGCGGCCGCCCCTCATGGCCGGCGCCGATCCCCTCGATGGCCGCGCATCCTGTGGCGGGCGGGAAGCCGAGTCAAAGGCTTTGATAAATCAAAGCTGCGCCCCGGGCTGGCCCACGGCGTATTCGCTCAGTTGGTCCACCAGATAATTGTAGGCGTCGTCCACACTGTCGGTCCGGTAGACAAGCTCGCGGTCCTTGGGGTCGATCATGCCCCAGTCCACCATGGTGTCGAGATTGAGCACCTGGTCCCAGTACTCGGTGCCGAACAGCACGATGGGCAGGTGCTTGTCCATCTTGCCCGTCTGCACCAGCGTAAGAAGCTCGAACAGCTCGTCCAGGGTGCCGAAGCCGCCGGGCAGCATGACCACCGCCTTGGCCTGATAGGCGAACCAGAACTTGCGCATGAAGAAATAGTGGAAATCGAAGGCGAGCCCCCGGGTGACGTAGGGGTTGGTGCCTTCCTCGGCGGGCAGGGAAATGGACAGCCCGATATTGAGCCCGCGCGCCTCGGAGGCCCCCCGGTTGGCCGCCTCCATGAGCCCGGGACCGCCCCCCGTGCACACCACAAAGCGCCGCTTGCGGCTGCCGCCCAGGTTCTTCGACCACTGGGTCAGCCGGTAGGCCAGCGTCACCGCCGCCTCGTAGTAGTGGGCGAGATGGGCGTCCCGTCGCGAGGCCGTGGCATCCTCGCCGTTGGCCGTCGCCCGCGCGGCGTTGGCGTCCGCCGTCTCGCGCGACGGCACGCGCGCCGAGCCCATGAACACCACGGTGTCGGCGATGCCGTAGTGGTCGAACCGGCTCTTGGGCTCCAGATACTCCGACAGGATGCGCAGGGCCCGCCCTTCCCGGCTCGCCAGGAAGTCCAGGTTCTCGTAGGCCTTCTGCGGGGCGATGGTGTTGTGGCGGGCGGGCGCGCCGTCGAGGGCGCCGTTGTTGTCGTCGCTCATTCCGGCCTCACGCGTAGGGATTCTTCTGCTTGCGGAAACGCAGCCGGATGGGAATCCCGGGCAGGTCGAAGGCCTCGCGCAGGCCGTTCAGCAGGTACCGTTCGTAGGTTTCCGGCAGATCCTCGGGCCGGTTGCAGAAAATGACGAACGTGGGCGGCCGGGTCTTCGCCTGGGTCATGTAGCGCAGCTTGATGCGGCGGCTGGTCCTGCCCAGCGGCGGCGGATGCTCCTCATGCTCGGCCTGCTGATTTAAAACCAGCTACCAAAAAGCCCCGCTCGAGCGGGGCTTTTTTTGAAACAAAATCCGTTGATCTTAAATTTCCCTACTACCTTCCCCGGTCCGGAAAACAAACCCGAGCTTCGGGCTCAGCAGATGCGG
>CAJXLG010000324.1 GCA_913055885.1 uncultured Rhodospirillales bacterium | reverse complement strand
GTTCATCCGCCACACCCACATCGCCCAGGAAGTGGACGAGGAGACCTTCTTCCACGCGCGGGAGACGGGCGGCACCGTGGTGAGCGCGGCCCTGGAGGAGGCCGTCAGGGTGCTGGACGAGCGCTACCCCGGCGACCAGTGGAACATCTATCTCGCCCAGGCGTCGGACGGCGAGAACGCCTCCGGGGATTCGCGCTATTGCGCGGGACTCCTGCACGAGACCCTGCTGCCCCGGGTGCAGTACTACGCCTACGTGGAGATCGCCCCGGAGGAGCCCAACCCGGACTGGATGCGCCATTTCGGGGCCGGCGAGCTGTGGGACGCCTACGCCGGGGTGGCACGGCTGTGGCCCCACTTCGCCATGCGCCGGGTGGCCCGGCGCGGCGACATCTACCCCGTGTTCCGGGAATTGTTCCAGCGGCGCGAGACCAGCGGCGCGGGGGTGACGTGAAGTGGACAAGCAACCCCGTCATCCCGGACGCCCACGCGCGGCCGGGGGCCGCGCGTGGGCGATCCGGGATCTTGGGACGACCGTACGGTGTTCCTGTGATTGACGCCCGTACGGCGTTCAGATCCTCGATCGGAGTCGAGGACAGGAAGGCCCCGGATCGCCTTGGCGCCGGCCCGTCGCCAAAGCGTCCGGGATGACGGCCCTTGAACGAGGCGAGCCATGACGGAAGCGCCCGCCATCCACACGGAAAACACCCTCCTGTTCGAGGGCGGCGACTGGGACTTCGACACCCTGCGGCGCACCCACGACGCCGTGGAAGACATCGCCGTCAACGAGCTGGGCTTCGACCTGTACCCCAACCAGGTGGAGGTCATCTCGTCGGAGCAGATGCTGGACGCCTACGCCGCCACCGGCCTGCCCCTGATGTACCGGCACTGGTCCTTCGGCAAGCGCTTCGCCCGCGAGGAGGCCCTGTACCGCAAGGGCTACGCCGGGCTCGCCTACGAGATCGTCATCAACGCCAGCCCCTGCATCTCCTACGTGATGGAGGAGAACCGCATGCCCATGCAGGCGCTGGTGATGGCCCACGCCGCCATGGGCCACAATCAGTTCTTCCGCAACAACCAGATCTTCCGCGACTGGACGGACGCCGAGGGCATTCTCGACTATCTCGCCTTCGCCAAGGCCTACGTGGCGCGGTGCGAGGAACGCTACGGCGTGGCCGCCGTGGAGGCCGTGCTGGACGCGGCCCATGCCCTCATGGATCAGGGGGTGTTCCGCCACCCCCGGCCGCGCCACCGCCGCCCCGGCGACGAGCGCGAGCGCCTGCGCCTGCGCCGGCTCACCGCCGAGGCGCAGGACGACGCCCTGTGGCGCATCATCCCCGGCGCCCGGGCGCGCCAGCACCCCGACATGGACGCCGATGCCGCCGCCCCCGAGGAGGGCGACGAGGAAAGCGTCGCGGCCCCCGACCTGCCGGAAGAGAACCTGCTCTACTTCCTGGAAAAGCACAGCCCCGTGCTGGCCGGCTGGCAGCGCGAGCTCATCCGCATCGTGCGGGTCATCGCCCAGTACCTGCATCCGCAGAAGCTCACCAAGGTGATGAACGAGGGCGCCGCCACCTGGACCCACTACACCATCGTTCACCGGCTCCACGAAAAGGGGCTCATCGACGACGGCGCCCTCCTGGAGATCCTGCACAGCCACGCCAACGTGGTGATGCAGCCGGCCTTCGACGACAAACGCTTTTCCGGGATGAACCCCTATTACCTGGGGTTCCACATCAATCGCGACATCGAGCGCCTGTGCCTCGACCCCACGGACGAGGACCGGCACTGGTTCCCGGACATCGCCGGCTGTGGCGATGCGGTTGGGGTGCTCAGGGAGGCGTGGGCGGCCTTCCGCGACGAATCCTGGATCCGCCAGTTCCTCAGCCCCCGGCTCATGCGGGAGATGCGGCTCTTCGCCCTGGCCGACCGGGAGGCCGAGCCGGCGTTCCTGGAAGTGGCCGAGATCCACGACGAGGCGGGCTACCGCCGGTTGCGCAACCTGCTCGCCGACCAGTACGACCCGGCGCGCATGGAACCGGACATCCAGGTGGTGGGCGCCGACCTCAAGGGCGACCGGGTGCTGCGCCTGCGGCACACCATGGTGGACAACGTGCGCCTCGACCCGGAAAGCCGCGACGCCGTGCTGCGCCACATCAAGCGCCTGTGGGGCTACGACGTGAGCCTGGAAGGCCTCGATCCCGCCACGGGCGAGACGCGCTATCTGGCCTCCACGCGCAGCCGACGGGAGTGAGCAAGACGATCGCGTTCGGGCTCGAACAAACACGCCGTGGCGTGAGCGGACAGAGATCCTCGGGTCGAGCCCGAAGGTGACGTTCTGGTTGTGTCAAAATGGTACGTCGTGACCGGGCTTGGTTATGTCAAAATGGTACGTCATGATCGGGCATGACCCGATCATCTTTCGGCTTTGGCGCACCTTCCCGGCTTTTCGCCCTCGCCCATCGGCCAAATGCGATAGCCGTGCGGGCGTAAGGAGAGGGGATCGACAAACCCCGGTGGGACCGCCTACCTTTTGCCCACGCGGGCGAGAAATATCCCTGGAGGCAGCATGGGATGCCTGACCCTTTCCAACGTCGACAACGCCCTTGAGGCGCGTTTGCGCGAACGAGCAGCCCGTCACGGGCGTTCCGTGGAGGCCGAAGCGCTGGCCGTTTTGCGGGAAGGTGTGGAGGATGGTGGCGTGGAAACGCCGCAACACCTTGGCAGCGCCATCCGGGACCTTTTCCGGGATGCCGGTGGGGTGGCTCTCGAAATTCCGGCGCGCGACCCCATGCGGACGCCACCGACATTCGACTGAGGGGCGTTCGTGATCGTCCTCGACACCAACGTCATTTCCGAACTGATGCGGGGA
>CAJXLG010000323.1 GCA_913055885.1 uncultured Rhodospirillales bacterium | reverse complement strand
CCGGGGACCCCGAGCCCACGGGCGAGCCGGAAACGGCGGCCACCCCCACCGGCGGGGACACCACGGTGCCGGAACCGCGGGAGGCGGCGGCGCCCGATACCACCGACGCCAGGCCGGACAGGCAGACCCAACCGAACACCGGCCCGGACCAACAGGCCAGCGAGGATCAGGGCGTCAAGGTGGCCGGGGACGAGGACCTCATGGCGCCGGAGCAGCGGCGCAAGGAGCTTCGGAATCTGGCCCGCGACATGGAAGGCCAGTTCCTCAACCACCTGGACTAGGAGGCCCCTGATGGACGGCAAGCGGCTCGGGAACGCGGCATCGGTGGTGGTGACGCTGGCGGCGGCGGCCCTGTTCCTGGCGCCGCTGCCCCAGGCCGACAAGCCGCGCCCGCAACGGGAAAAGTCCCAACAAACGGCCCCGCAAAAGGCGCCGCAAGCGGAACAGACCCCGGCCCAATCCGCCACCGTGGCCAGCGTGTCCCTGCCGCCGCCGCCGGCCTCCGAAAACAAGGCCGAGGCGAAAGCGGATAAGGCGGCCCCGAAAGCCCCGGACGCCCCGGCGGAAAAACCCAGGGAGAAACCCGAAACCATCGACCCCCTTGAGCCTTCGTCCGCCGAGGAAAAGGCGCCGGAACCACAAAAGGAACCGGCGGAAGCGCCGGACCACAAGGAAATCGCCCGCGAGCCCCTCGAACCCACGGAAACCGGGGATCAGGCAGCGGAAACCGAGGTGAAGCCCCTGGCCCCCACGCCGGAACCGGACCCCGAGCCGACAGCGCCAAAAGCAACGCAGGCGGAAAAGACCGCCGTGCCCGAACCGGAAAAGAAGCAGGCGCCCGCGCCCGAGCCGCCGGAAAAGCAGGTGTCGGTGCGCGCCGACGAGACCGCCGACAACGAAGACGGCCGGGTGTTGTTGCGCTTCCTGGAAAACGGCTCCGGCCCGGGGATCCAGCTTGCCTGGCCCGAGGGGCGCGGGCAGCAACAGGCGCTCTACGACCACATGCGCCGCTGCCTGGGCCTGCGCACGGCCGTGATGAATGGCGACGGCAAGCTGTTCGTGGACGGCGGGCCGGCCGGCCGGCCCTGGCGCCTCAATACGGATCGCTATTCCGGCTTCGTGCGCCGGCCGTCGGGCTTCGTCGCCACGGCGGAACGCGACAAGGCGCGCGCCATCCGGCGCCATCACGGCCTGGACGGTGGTGCCGTGGTGCGCGTGCTGCCGCGCCGGGTGGACGCCGCCCTGCTGGGCGGGCTCAAGCGCCTGCTGGGGCAGGCCTACAAGGACGCCGACCGCATCCGGGGCCGCTACACCCTGGCGGGCGGCCGGCTGACGGTGACGGGCGTGCGCGCCGACGGCCGCGCCGTCGACGGGCGCATCGCCATCGGCGGCTGTTCCCGGTGAAGGAGGATGCCATGCGACACTTGGTGCTCGTTCTTCTGGTGCCGCTGCTGGCGGGATGCGGCGTGCGGCACGCGCCCTTGGACGACGGGGGCGGCGGGCCGTCCATAACCCCCACGGTGCGTCACGAGGTGCGCGACGCCTTCTTTCGCGAGCCGCCCCGCTGCGCCATTGTGCTGCCGACCCTGGGCGAGCCGCCTGGCCCCTTCACGGCCAGGGCGATCGAGGCCGCCCTGGCGCGCCAGCTCACGGGCCGCCTGCCGCGCGTCATCGGGCCGAAGGAGCGGACCGACAAGGCCCGCGGCCTGGGCGTGGCCGTGCGCACGGCGGACGGGCGAGCGACCCTCGCCCGCCGGACGGACTGCCACCACGTCGTTGTGCCCCGGCCGGCCGACACGAGCACCGTGCATGCCGGGGTGTGGAGCCGGGTGCGCCTGGGGCTGGACGTGAGTCTGTGGCGCGTGGGGGCCGACACCCCCCTGTGGCGGGCGCGGCACACGGCCACGCGCAGCGAAGGCGGCCTGCCCACGTCGCCGCTGAGCGCCGTGGTCTCCGCCGCCAGCGCCAGCGTCAACGCGGCCGACCCGGCCGTGCACCGCTCCGTGCTGGCCGACGCGGCACGCCGCATCGTGCGCACCCTGCCCGATACGCGGGGGTTGTAGGGGGCCCACGCCCCGGAATAGGCTGGCGGACCCAATGCGGAAACCACGAGGCTCTCCTTGGCGGAACACGATCCTGGCTACAAGCACCTGTTCTCCCATCCCGAACTGGTGGCCGACCTGTTGCGGGGCTTCGTGGACGAGCCGTGGGTGGATCAGGTGGATCTGGAAAGCCTGGAGCGGGTCAACGGCACGTATGTAAGCGACGACCTGCGCCAGCGCGAGGACGACGTGGTGTGGCGCGTCCGCTGGGGTGACGGCTGGCTGTACGTCTATCTGCTGCTGGAATTCCAGGCCACCGTGGACCGCTACATGGCGGTTCGGCTGCTGGGCTATTTGACCCTGCTCTACCAGGACCTGATCAAGGCCGGCGAAACGGCCGAGGGCGGGTATCTGCCGCCGGTGCTGCCGCTGGTGCTGTACAATGGCGAGCGGCGCTGGACGGCGCCCCTGGATATATCGGAGTTGATCGTCTCCGTGCCCGGCGGGCTGGAACGCTATCGGCCGTCCTTCCGCTATTTGTTGCTGGACGAAAAGGAACTGGGCACGGCAGAATTGCCCGAGACGCGCAATCTGGCGGCGGCCATCTTCCGGCTGGAGGGCAGCGCCGGCTGGGAAGACATGCAGGCCGTGGTCCAGCGCCTGCTGGAGTGGTTGAACGCGCCGGAACAGCGCACCCTGCGCCGGGCCTTCGCCGTGTGGCTGGGCCGCGTCGTTCTCCCCGGCCTGACGGGCGAGCCGAAGGAACCGGCCGTGGACGATCTGTACGAGGTGAACACCATGCTGGCGGAACGCATCGAGCGCTGGAAACGG
>CAJXLG010000322.1 GCA_913055885.1 uncultured Rhodospirillales bacterium | reverse complement strand
CTCCCAGACCATGGCCGGGCTCGGCACCATCAACTCCAGCCTGGTGGAGCGGCTCTTCGTCGAGTTCGCCGACCAGATATCCTCCACCGGCTCCCTGGTGGGCTCGTACGAGAGCACCGAGCGCCTGCTGTCCAAGAGCCTGCCGGACGACCGGGTCAACGCCATCATGGAGGAGATCCGGGGCCCGGCCGGCCGCACCATGTGGGACAAGCTGGGCAACGTAAACGAGTCGGTGCTCGCCAACTACCTGAAGAACGAGTATCCGCAGACGGTCGCGGTGGTGCTGTCCAAGATCAAGACGGACCACACGGCGCGCGTCCTGGCCCTCCTGCCGGAGAACTTCGCCATGGAGGTCATCATGCGCATGCTGCGCATGGAGCCCGTGCAGAAGGAGGTGCTGGAGGGCATCGAGAAGACGCTGCGCACGGAGTTCATGTCGAACCTGGCGCGCACGGCGCGCCACGATTCCCACGAGCTCATCGCCGAGATCTTCAACAACCTGGACCGGAACACGGAAAACCGGTTCATGGCCGCGCTCGAGGAACGCAACCGCGAATCCGCCGAGCGCATCAAGCAGCTCATGTTCACCTTCGACGACCTCGCCCGGCTGGACGCCACCGGCGTGCAGACCCTGCTGCGCCACGTGGAGAAGGACAAGCTGGCGCTCGCCCTCAAGGGCGGCAGCGAGCAGGTGAAGAACCTGTTCTTCGGCAACATGTCCGAACGCGCCGGCAAGATGCTGAAGGAGGACATGGAATCCATGGGCCCCGTCCGCGTCCGCGAGGTGGAGGAGGCCCAGAACATGATCGTCGCCCTCGCCAAGGACCTCGCCAACAGCGGCGAGATCGTCATCTCCGAGCCGGGCGGCGAGGACGAACTCATCTACTAGGGCCCTGTCATGCGCCGTTTCACCTTCGACGAGGACTTCAGCGAACCGGAAGACGAAGCCGAGGGCGGCGGCCGGACACCGGCGCCCGCGGAGCAGGCCGGCCAGGGCCAGGGAACCGCCGGGGAGGCCGACGAGGGCGCCGAGGTGGAAGAAGCCCAGGCGGGCGGCGGCTACACCGAGGAGGACCTGGACGAGGCGCGCCGCATGGGCCTCACCACCGGGCGCGAGGAGGGCGCCCGCGAGGCCCGCCGCGAAACGGAGCGCATGCAGGCCGACGCCCTGGAGGCCATCGAGAGCCGGATGCGCGACATGGCCGACCGCCAGGTCGCCATGGCGCAGGAGGCAACGGACGCCGCCGTGGAGCTGGCGCGCGCCGTCACCCGCAAGATGGTGCCGGTACAGGCCAGGCACGGCGCCTGCGACGAGGTGGAGGCCGTGGTGCGCGAGTGCCTGCCCGAGATCGTGGCCGAGCCGCGCCTTACCGTGCGCGTCGCCGAGTCCATCACGGAGGCCGTGCGCACCCGGATCAACGACCGCGCGGAACGGGTCGGTTTCGAGGGCAAGGTGGTGGTCATCGACGAGCCGGAGATGGCCGAGGGCGACGCCCGCGTGGAATGGGAGAGCGGCGGCGTGGAGCGTGACCAGGCCCGCACCTGGGAAGCGATAAACGCCATCATCGACCGCCATCTGCACACGCGGCACACCGCCGGACACGGAGAAGAAACGGCCGACAGCGGCGGCGGGGCCGCCGCCGGAACGGACGGCGGCGGCGAGGCGGCGGAAGCGCCCGTGGAGCAGGCGGCGGAGGACACGGCCGCGGGCTGATTGGAACGGCGAACCCCCGGGCGGGGGGACAGGAGGCACCCATGTCCGACGACGACAACCTGAACCTGAACGAGTTCGACGAAAACGCCGGCCAGGAGAGCGGCGGCGAGGAGGTTCCGGAAACGCCCCGCTCCGCCCGCGACCTGGAGGCCGTCTACGACATTCCGGTCCAGGTGGCGGCGGTGCTGGGCAAGTCCACCATGCAGGTGAGCCAGCTCCTCAAGCTGGGCCGCGGCGCCGTCGTGGAGCTGGACCGCAAGGTGGGCGAGGCCATCGACATCTACGTCAACAACCGCCTCGTCGCCCGCGGCGAAGTGGTGGTCGTGGAGGACCGCCTCGGCGTCACCATGACGGAGATCATCAAGTCGGAACGGAGCTGATCGCCCATGGCCGAAGGCGGGGAGGAACAGCTTCAGGTCGCCCGGGCCAGGACCTCCGTGGATCTGGCCACCATCCTGGGTCTGGCCGCGGGCTTCGGCCTTGTGATCGCCGCCATGATCCTGGGCGGCGACCCCATGGCCTTCGTGGACCTGCGCTCGGTCTTCATCGTCATCCTGGGCACCATCGCCATCGTCACGGCCAGCTTCTCCTTCGGGGAGATGCTGCGCACGGTCAAGGTGCTCGGCAAGGCCATCTTCCAGACCAGCCGCGACCCCTCGGACTCGGCGCGGCAGATGATCCAGCTCTCCGAGATGGCGCGCAAGAAGGGCGTGCTGGGCCTGCAGAACGTGGTGGAGGAGCTTCAGGACGATCCCTTCCTGTACAAGGGGATGCAGATGGTCGTGGACGGCTCCACGGGCGACGAGCCGATCGGGGACTCGTCGACTGACGGCGTCCCGGCGGACGCGTTCGGCGACGTAGACGGCGGCGCGAGGGAGTCAGACTCCTTCGGCGCGGACGACCCCTTCGGCGGCGGCAGGGGTGGGGGCGGTTCCGGCGGTGCCGCGGAAGGCGGAGCGTCGGGCGGCGGCGGGTCGGGCGGCGACCCCTTCGGCGGGTACCGCGGATCCGCGGCCCCTGGCGGCGACGACGACTTCGGATTCGGCGAGTTCGGCGGCGACGGCGACGGGGGCGGGGGTGGCGAGGCCGGCTTCGACGTCGACCCCGAGGAGTTCGACTCGGAGATCTCGCGGACCGATGTCGGGATCGAGGGGCTCGACGACATGATCC
>CAJXLG010000321.1 GCA_913055885.1 uncultured Rhodospirillales bacterium | reverse complement strand
TTTCCTCCGCCACCGATCGATCGACGAGACTCTCCGGCCGGGAAACGGTGGTATTGGTGGCTGCAACACCATCAATGCGGTAGTAGATCAGCGCATCGAGCACGGCTGCGCGTTGCTGCGCGTCCATGTCCGGGTCAATCTTTACCACCAGCGGCACGTAGCGCTGGCGGCTCTCCGCAAGGCGGTCCCGTTCGTGCGTGACACCAGCGAGGAGCTTGTCCAGTTGACTGCCGTGCTGCAGGGCACGCAGCCCCGGTGTGTTCGGCGATGACAGGTTGACGGTGACGTAGGAGCAGAAGTCATACACCGCCCGCAGACAGGTGCAGTAATCCTCGAGTGCCTTCTCCGGCGGCGTCTCACGGTTCTTGCCGATATTGACTCCGACGACCCCTGGCGGCGGTGCGCGGCGCAGTCGTCGAACCAGGTGGTCCACGCCCTTATTGTTGAAGCCCAGCCGGTTGATAATCCCTTTGTCATCCGGGAGCCGGAACACCCGCGGCCGCGGGTTGCCTGCCTGGGGCCGCGGCGTCACCGTGCCGAACTCCACAAACCCGAAGCCCAGGGCGGCCAGACCGCGGGCCGCGTCGGCGTTTTTATCCAGGCCAGCGGCGAGACCGATGCGGTTGGGGAACGCCAGCCCCATGACCGTACAACCGGCATCAGCTGCCTGCTGATGATGCCCTCTCCGCAGCAATCCCAGGCCATGGGCCCAGCGCACGCCGGTGAGCATCAGCGTGTGAGCACGCTCCGGTTCCAGGGCGAACAGTGCGCGACGCGACCAGGACTCTGTCATGGGATCTCCTTGGGCGGGCCTTGAGGGCAGCGAGAAGGTCCCGCCTCGACCCCCTGTCGCCCATTCATTACACTGCGGTACAAGCCGGGCGACGGCACCGAGGGGGAGTGTTCATGCGACGTGTGATTTTCAACCAGAAAGGCGGGGTCGGCAAATCCACGACTGCCCGCGTTCTCGCTCGCGGTTTGCAGCAAGCCGGAAAAGAGGTCGTCCTGGTGGATGCGGATCGGGATAATTGCCGGCGCCTGAAACAGCGGCTGGAAACGGCCGCCCGCGATGCCGGCCTGTGCACGAAAACGACAGCTGCGGGCACGGAACGCATACACGTGGTCAACCGCATCGTGGTGGAGGAGCTTGAAGCTTGGTTCCTGGGGGACCCGGAAGCCCTGACCACCGGCTATCCCCGGCTTCCCGGAAGTCTTGGCGACAAGGTGGAATGTCGCGCGCCCGATAGCGTGCGTGGCGGAACATGCGAAAGACTGCACAAACTGTTGAAAGATCACGGTTGTCTGGGCGACCGATTTCCCAAAAGGGACGTGGCGGCCAGAGTCGCCGCCCACATGGACCCGGCCCGCAACCGCTCGCCCAGCTTCAACACCTTCGTCGAGGGCGTGGAAGCCCTGTTGCGGTGAAACGGTGTGCGGTCTAGACTGGGACCATCTTTCCGGGCGCGGGCAACGTCATGACAACTATTGTGTATCAGGCCATGAAGAAGCGCCTTTTGCGCCTGTTCCGCCGGCGTTGCCGCACCGGCTTCCTGGCCGGCCACATCACGGTTCCCGGGGATTTCGACCGCATGGGCGAGGAGGCCATACGGACCCGCTTCCACGGCCGGTGATCCCGCTGTCACGGAACGGTCACGATTAGAATTTTTCTAAAGTATTGACGCCGCCGGCCCGGGCGCTTACGTTCGCAGGCGGAACGGGTGGTGCGCCGGGTGGCCGGCGTGCGCCGCCCCGTGTACACTTTCCACCGTTGAACAAAACGCCAGGAGGAGGAAACACCATGGCGCTCAAGGGCACCAAGACCGAGCAGAACCTGAAGGAGGCCTTTGCCGGCGAATCCCAGGCCAACCGCCGCTATCTGTACTTCGCCCAGAAGGCCGACGTGGAGGGCCACAACGACGTCTCCGCCCTGTTCCGCTCCACGGCCGAGGGCGAGACGGGCCACGCCTTCGGGCACCTGGAGTACCTGGAGGACGTGGGCGATCCGGCCACCGGCGAGGAGATCGGCGACACCGAGATGAACCTGAAGGCCGCCGTGGCCGGCGAGACCTACGAGTACACCGACATGTACCCGGGCATGGCCAAGACGGCCCGCGACGAGAACTTCGACGAGGTGGCCGACTGGTTCGAGACCCTGGCCAAGGCGGAGAAGTCCCACGCCGGGCGCTTCCAGAAGGCGCTGGACGGCCTGGGCGAGTAATCCCTGCCGGCTTGCCGGCCGGTCCGCGCGACCGGCCGGCGGGCTTTGGCCGCATGGAGACAGAGGGGGCAAGACGGATGCGGGAAGGAAGCCTGGAGGCGCCCACGCGCCATCCCATCAACTGGCAGGACCCGGCGTTCATCGACCCGGTGAAGGTGGACGCCGAAATGCGCCGGGTGTTCGACGTGTGCCACTCCTGCCGGCGCTGTTTCAATTTGTGCGATTCTTTTCCGCGGCTTTTCGACCTCATCGACGCCGCCGGCGACGATGAGCTGGACGGCGTGGATTCGGGCGACTTCAAGCGCGTCGTGGACGCCTGCACCCTGTGCGACATGTGCTTCATGACGAAGTGCCCCTACGTCCCGCCGCACGAGTTCGACCTCGACTTCCCGCATCTGATGCTGCGCTACCGCGCCATGGAGTTCCAGCTCGGCGAGGTGGGCTTCATGGACAAGCAGCTCTCGGAAACGGACCGCAACGGCGCCCTGGCGCGCCCCGTGGCGCCCCTGGCCAACTGGGCCACGAGCCGGCACAACCGCCTGACGCGTCCCGTCATGGAACAGGTCACGGGCGTCCACCGCGACGCCGCGCTGCCCCCGTACCAGGGGCGCACCTTCCAGACGCGCGCCAACAACGAAGCCGTGCGCGTCAACACGGAAGCGCCGGCC
>CAJXLG010000320.1 GCA_913055885.1 uncultured Rhodospirillales bacterium | reverse complement strand
CGGCCGGGGCCTCCGTGCCCGCGCGCAGCAGATCGACGAAGGCGTCCTCGAAACGCGGCGCCACCGGGTGGCTTTCCGCGTCGCCGGGCAGATCGAGCGCGGCCGGGTCGGTGTCCCCCGCCACCACCAGCCGCACGGCGGCGCCCTGCACCAGGGCGTCCACCACCCCGGCCTGGCGCGCAAGCCGCGCCTGGAGATCGCGCTTGTCCGTTGCCCCGGGCCGCACGGCGTGCACCCGCCCGGCGACACGCTGCGTCAGGGCGCCGGGCGCCCCGTCGTGGAGAAGATGGCCGTCGTTGAGAAGCAGGACACGGGCGCAGCGTTCCGCCTCGTCCAGATAGGCGGTGCTCCACAGGACGGCGATGCCCTCGTCCGCCAGGGCGTGAACCATGCGCCACAGTTCCCGGCGCGACAGGGGGTCCACGCCGACGCTGGGCTCGTCCAGCAGGAGTACCGCCGGCCGCCGGACCAGGGCGCAGGCGAGGCCCAGCTTCTGCTTCATGCCCCCGGACAGCCGGCCCGCCAGGCGGCCGCCGAAGGTCGCCAGCCCCGTGAAATCCAGAAGGCGGTGGAAGGCCCGGCGCTGTTCCGCCCCCGTGACCCCGCGCAGCTCGGCGTGCAGGCGCAGGTTCTCCATGACCGTCAGGTCCTGGTAGAGGCCGAACTGCTGGGGCATGTAGCCGATGCGGTCGTGCACGCCGTCGGGATCGGCCACCGGGTCGGCGCCGGCGACTTCCAGGTACCCCGCGTCGGGCACGAGCAGGCCGGCCAGGAGCCGCATGAGGGTGGTCTTGCCGGCCCCGTCGGGCCCCACCACACCCGTCACCTGCCCCGCCGGCACGGCCGCCGAGAGGCCGTCCAGGGCGGTGACGCCGTCCCGGAAGGTGCGCCGCACCCCCTCAAGGCGGATGGCCGCCGCCGTCATCAGCGCTCCTCCGGCGCCTTCGACGGGTCCAGACGGAGCGTCACGGGCATGCCCTGGCGCAGATTGCTGTCCGGGTTTTCCACCACAATGCGCACGCGGTAGACGAGGCTGGTGCGCAGGTCGGGGGTCTCCACGCGCTTGGGGGTGAACTCGGCCCGTGGCGAGACGTAGCCCACGTGGCCCTCGTAGGGCCGGTCGGGACGGCTGTCCGTGATCACCTTCACCGGCGTGCCCGGCACCACGTCGCCCAGGCGGGGTTCGCCCACCCAGGCCCGGACCCACACGGGCCTGTCGCGGGCGATGGTGTAGACGGGCGTGCCCGGCGACACCACGGCGCCCGGCTCGCGCACCCGGGTGAGCACCGTGCCCGCCCCGGGCGCCTCCAGGGTCGTGTCGCGCAGCCGCCGCCGCGCCAGGGCGAGGCTCGCCCGGCGGGATTCGAGCTGGGCCCTGGCCGCCGTGATGGTCTCGGCGCGCGGGCCCTTGCGGGCGAGCTTGAGCGCCTGACGGGCGGACCGCCGGTCCGCAACGCGGCTTTCCATCCCGGCCCGGGCCTCGTCGAGCACTTCCTGGGAGGCGTCGCCGGCGGCGTGCAGGCGTTTGCGGCGCTGGAAGACGCGGCGGGCGCGGCGCACCTGGGCCTTTGCGGCGGCCAGATCGGCTTCCGCCTGCTCGATCTTCTCCGGCCGCGAGCCCGCCCGCAGCCGGGCCAGCCTGGCCCGCGCTTCCGCCACCCGGGCCTCGGCGAGGCGCCTGAGATCGCGGTAGTAGCCGGGATCGACGCGGGCGAGGGTCTGTCCGGCCGAGACCCTGTCGCCCTCTTCCACCAGCATCTCCTGGATGCGGCCCTCCACCATGAAGGCCACCTCCACCTCGCGCACGGCGACGTTGCCGTACAGGGTGAGCCGCCCGGACGGGCCGTCCGCCCGCCAGGGCTGGAGCACCGCCGCGGCGCCCGCGCCCGCGATGACGACGACGGCAAGGGCTCCGAGCAGAATCCGGCGCATCCCCTAGTTTACCGTCCCGCCGTTGCCGTTCATGCCGCCCAGGGGCTGGCCGTTCACCGTGACGGGGCCCTCGCCCGGCACCTTGATGTCATAGACGTAGGTATCCTTGCCGCCGGCCTTGCCGAATCCCTTGACCATGGTAAGGGCCATGGCGGCCTGTTGGGCCTTCTTGGTGCCCGCTTCCTGAAGCGCCTTGAGCGCCTTCTGCAAGCCCGTGATCTCGCCGTGGAAGCTGCCCACGAAATCGCGCTTGCTGTCGGCGGCATAGTCCAGGTTGCCCGACACCGAAAGCTCGCTCAGCGCCGAGGTCAGGGCAAGGCGGTCGAGCCGCAGGCTGAGGCCCGCCTCGGCCAGGAGGCGCCGGGCTTCCGCGGCCTTCATGGTCGGCCCGTCCCCGGCGGACGCCTGCTTGAGGGCGCGCGCGGCGAGTCTGGCGACGGGCAGGTTGAGGGCCGTGGTCTTGAATTTGAGGGTCTCGGGGATGAGCCCCTGGGGCACGTCGGTCTCCATGCCCAGGTTCCGGGGCAGACCGAGGCCAGCAAGGTCCAGGGTGATGCCCGCCTTGCCCGGCCGGTCCCGGGTATCCAGCTCCATGCGCCACTTGAGATGGTCGAGGGCCGTGTCCCGGCCGCGGGCGCGGAGCTTCAGGTTGTCCAGCTCCAGGCCGTAACGCAGCCGCCCCAGCCCGCCGTCGCGGATGAGATCCGCCAGTTCGCCGCGCGCCGCCCGCGAGGGGGGCGTTCCGTCGCCACTTTGCGCGGCGATCATGCGGTTGATGCGGGCGAAGCGTTCCAGGGCGACACCGTCCACACGGCCGTCCAGGCTGATGGCGTCGGCGGTAAGGACGCCGTCGCCCTTCCCCAGCTCGCGCGCCGTGATGCCCTCGGCGCGCACCTTATAGGGGCCCGACCATCCCTTTCCGTCGCCGTCGCGGCTGACGTCCTGGCGGATGCGGAAAACG
>CAJXLG010000319.1 GCA_913055885.1 uncultured Rhodospirillales bacterium | reverse complement strand
CGCAGGCGCAGGGTGAAGGTGCGGGTGTCGGGGTCGGTCACGGGCACCAGGGTGGCCACGGCGGCGCTGAAGGTGCGTTCGGGCAGGGCGTCCACGCGGAAGGTCACCTCGGGCTGTTGCCGCAGCTCGGGATGGTAGCGCTGTGGCACCGGGACATCCACGCGCAGGCGGTCCGTCTGCACCAGCTCCACCACCGCCGTGCCCGGGTCCACCCATTCGCCCTCCTCGGCCACCTTTTCGGCGATGATGCCGGAAAAGGGAGCCTTGATGACGTGCCGGCGCACGCGCTCGGCATGGCGCGCCTCGCGGGCCTCCAGGCGGCGCACCTCGGCGCGGGCGATCCGATAAGCGGCGCGTCGGGCGTCGAGTTCCGTCCTGGGCAGGTTGTCGTTCTCGGCAAGCCGGCGGCCCACCTTCAGGCGGCGTTCGGCGTCGGCCAGTTCCTCGCGCGCCTTGCGCGTGGCGGCCCGGGCGCGCCGGCGTTCCAGCTTCTCCAGGGCGGCGTCGAGGCGTACCAGCGTATCGCCCTTGGCCACCCGGCTGCCCAGGTCCACCGCCATGGTCTCCACCAGGCCGCCGATGTCCGTGGAGATCCGGGCCTCGCGCGGCGACACCACGGTGCCGGAAAGATGGATCCGATGGACAATGGGCGCCACCTCGGCCGTGGCCGTGGCCACCCGGGCCTCCTGGGCGCGGGCGGCATGATGTGCCGGGACGGCGCCCGCCACGACGGCCAGGAAAAGGGCGGCGGCGACGCCCCGCCGACGCGGTGGCGCACGGCCGGCCGACGGCCCCTTGAGCGACAGAAGCGACACGGTGCCTCCGGACGTTCGATGCGGAAACCACGACAACAAGTTGATGGCTGATGGCGGGGCATGACAAGCCCCCGCGCTCCCCTTTGTGCGGCGCACCGGATGTTCCGACTCGCGAGAAACCATCCGGATGCGCGATGGGCCCGGGCGCCGGTGTCACGAGGCGAAAACGCGGCCGGGCGGGCGGGCGGGGGGCTGCCCGCCCGGCCGGAAAAGGCGGCCGGGCGGGAGGAGAGGGGCACCACCCGGCCGTCGCCGGGGCCGGACGGGCGGGGAAGGTCCCGTCCGGCCCGGGAAGGGAATCAGTCCTCCTTGTAGTCGTCGTGACAATTCTCGCAGGTGTCCGCCAGGGCCTTCACCTGTTTCTTCATGGCGGCCGCGGAATCGCCGGGCTCGGCCGCGGCCAGCCTGTCCGCCGCGTCCACCATGTCCTGCATCTTGTCCTTGAAGTCGTCCCGGTTGTCCCAGATGGCCGCCTTCGCCTCGGTGTCCGCCGCGTCGGCCGTGGCCTGCATCCGGAAGCCGCTCATGGCCATGGGCGCCACGGCGGCGATGTTGTCCGCCTTCCGGGCGAAGGTCTCGGGGTCATAGGGCATCTTGCCCTTCACCATGCCGCCCAGGGGGTGAAGGTTGTGCGCCATGACGGTGAAGACCGCCTTGCGGTACTCGACCATCTTCTCGGCCTTGTCGTCGTCCCCGTGGCTGCTGGCGGTGGCGGTCCCCGCGCCGGCCGCCACGGCGATGGCGGCGAAAAGGGAAATCGCGCTGCGTCGCATGGAAATGGCCTCCTTCCTTGAACAGAATCGAGCGGTTGAAAGACCCCGGCTTGTGTGGTGATCGCGGGCGCCGGCCCGCGCCGTCCCGGCGGGATGACCCGTTGCCCAGGAGGCCGGGACGGGTGGCGGCCCGCGATCCGGCACCACGGAAACACCCCTTTGTCACAACCTTATCCCGGTCGGCCCGGTGTTTTGTCGCGCTTCGTCGCGGACGCCGGAAATTGCGACAATTTGTTACAAATCCGGCGCTGCGCGCTTCGGGACCACCTGTGTAGGATCGGGGCCGAGAAGGTCGGGCCGGGACCGGGAGCGCAACGCCATGCCGCCATCGCCCACGGAGCATGAAGCCCCGCACATCCTGGTTGTGGACGATCACCAGGAAATCCGGGAGCTCTTGTCCGACTACCTGAAGAAGCAGGGCTACCGCGTGACGGTGGCCCGCGACAGCGAAACGGGCCGCCGGGCCCTGGAGAAGGCCACCATGGACCTGGTGGTGCTGGACATCATGATGCCCGGCGAGGACGGCCTGGATTTCTGCCGTCACCTGCGGGCCACGACGGCGGTGCCGGTGATCTTCCTCACCGCCGTCACCGAGGATACGGACCGGGTCATCGGCCTGGAGGTGGGGGCCGACGACTATGTCACCAAACCGTTCAACCCGCGCGAGCTGCTGGCGCGCATCAAGGCGGTGCTGCGGCGCACGAACAGCCTGCCGCCCAACCGGGCCACGGGGGAGACGGGCCGCATCGCCTTCGCCGGCTGGACCCTCGATGTGGACCAGCGGGAGCTGGTGGACCCCAACGGCGTTACCGTTCCCCTGAGCACGGGCGAATTCAACCTCCTCATGGCCTTCATCGACCACCCGCGCGTGGTCCTGAGCCGCGACCAGCTCCTGGACCGCACCCAGGGACGCGAAGCCATGGCCTATGACCGCAGCATCGACAACCAGGTGAGCCGCCTGCGCCACAAGATCGAGGCCAACCCCGCCCGGCCCGCCCTCATCAAGACCGTGTGGGGGACCGGCTATCAGTTCGTGGCGGACCCGGAGCGGTTGTGATGCGCCTGATCCCGCGCAGTCTGGCCGGCCGCATGATCGCCGTGCTCGTTCTGGTGATCGTCATGGCCCACCTGCTCGCCGTCGCGGTCCTGATCGGCGAGCATGACCGGGCCGTGCGCGACACCCGGCGCGAGCGCCTGGCCGTGCGGATCGCCGACACGGTGGGCTTTCTGAAGGCGGCACCGCCCCGTCTGCATGCCCGGTACCTGGACTCCGTGAGCAGCCGCTGGCTGCAGTACCGCCTTGAGGACCGGCCG
>CAJXLG010000318.1 GCA_913055885.1 uncultured Rhodospirillales bacterium | reverse complement strand
GGGCGAGGGGGTGGACGGGGCACCCCCCAATAAAAGCCGCCGTCATGTAGCGGTGGTGCATCCTTCAGGATGCCCCCTCGAAACGCCGGCCCGGCCTTACCACCCGCCCGGGCGCCCTGTCGGGCCCCGGGCGACCCGTTCCCCGCCGTGCGCATCCCTGCCTTGCGGGGGTGGACGCATCCCCGCTTGGCGTGTAAGCCCGTGGGCGGCGTCGAGAAGGGGGGAAGGGCGGCCCGGACAAGGGAGGTCACCGCCCTGCCCGGAGAAGGGCCGGCGCAGCCGGCGGCAACGAGACAGCAGGAGGCTACCGTGCAGCAGGTCGGACCGCAGGTAAGCAACTACGGGCTGGAGAACCACGGCATCCGCAACGTGGATGTGGCCCACTGGAACTACACCACGCCGCAGCTCTACGAGGAGGCGCTGCGGCGCCGCGAGGTCTCCCTGGCGCAGGGCGGCGCCATCGTGGCGCGCACGGGCCACCACACGGGCCGCTCCCCCAACGACAAGTTCACCGTGCGCGAGCCCTCCACCGAGCAGGACATCTGGTGGGGTCCCGTGAACCGGCCCATCGAGGCCGACAAGTTCGACGGCCTGCACCAGCGCATGCTCAACTACCTCCAGGGCCACGAGATCTTCATCCAGGACTGCTACGCCGGCGCCGATCCGGAACACCGGCTGCCCGTGCGCATCATCACCGAGAACGCGTGGCACAACATGTTCGCCCGCAACATGTTCATTCAGCCGCCGGCGGCGGACCTTCAGGACTTCAAGCCCGAGTTCACCGTCATCCAGGCGCCGCGCTTCCACGCCGTGCCCGAGCAGGACGGCACCAACAGCGAGGTCTTCATCCTGGTCAACTTCGCCAGGCGCCTGGTGCTCATCGGCGGCACCTCCTACGCCGGCGAGATCAAGAAGAGCATCTTCTCCGTGCTCAACTACCTCCTGCCGGGGCGCGGGGTGTTCCCCATGCACTGTTCCGCCAACGCCGGCGAGAAGGGGGACGTGGCGCTCTTCTTCGGCCTTTCCGGCACGGGCAAGACCAGCCTGTCGGCCGATTCCTCGCGCACCCTCATCGGGGACGACGAGCACGGCTGGTCGGGCAACGGCATCTTCAACTTCGAGGGCGGCTGCTACGCCAAGGTCATCCGCCTCAATCCCGACGCGGAGCCGGAGATCTACGAGACCACGCGGCGGTTCGGCACCATCCTGGAAAACGTCATGATGGACATGGACAGCCGGACCGTGGACCTGGACGACGCTTCCCTCACGGAGAACACCCGGGGCTCCTACCCCCTCGATTTCGTCCCCAACGCCAGCGAAACGGGCCGCGGCGGGCACCCCAGCAACATCATCATGCTCACCTGCGACGCCTTCGGCGTCCTGCCGCCCATCAGCCGGCTCACGCCGGAGCAGGCCATGTACCACTTCCTGTCCGGCTACACGGCGCGCGTCGCGGGCACGGAAAAGGGCGTCAAGGAGCCCCAGGCCACCTTCTCCGCCTGCTTCGGGGCGCCCTTCATGCCGCGCCACCCCGCCGTCTACGCCAAGCTCCTGGGGCAGTACATGGAGCAGCACAAGGCCAACTGTTGGCTGGTGAACACCGGCTGGACGGGCGGCCCCTACGGCGTGGGCGAGCGCATGCGCATCGGCCACACCCGGGCCATGATCAACGCCGCGCTCAACGGCGACCTGGACAAGGCCACCTTCGAGGCCGACCCGCACTTCGGCGTCCTGGTGCCCACGAGCTGCCCGGGCGTGCCCGACGAGATCCTGGCCCCCAAGCAGACGTGGCAGGACAAGGCGGCCTACGACGAAAAGGCCCGTGAGCTGGCCCACATGTTCGCCGAGAACTTCAAGCAGTACGAGGACCAGGTGGACGACGCCGTCAAGGCCGCCGCCATCCGCGCCTGACCCCACCCTTCCGGGACGCCGCCGGCCGGCCGGCGGCGTCCCCTTTCCCCTCGGGGCCGTGCCCGCACGTCGCCCCGCTCAGCCCATTGCGACACGGCACAACCTCGTGTTACAAGCCGGCCGAATTCAGCGGCATCGGTGTGAGGCGATCGTGTACGGTTTCGGCGAAAGCATCCAGCGCGGCTTTTCCGGCTACGTCGTCTTTTCAGGCCGGGCGGCCCGGTCCGAATTCTGGTGGTGGACCCTTTTCACGTTCCTGGTGAACATCGGCACCGAGATCGTCGATGGGGTCCTTGCCGCCGGGGGTGTGCCGCCATTCCTCAACGCCGTCGTCAACCTGGCCCTCCTCCTCCCCGGCATCGCCGTGGGGGTGCGTCGCCTGCACGACATGGACCACACTGGCTGGTGGTACCTGATCATCCTGATACCCGTTATCGGCATTATCGCCCTTCTCATCTGGTTCCTCTTCAAGGGCACCGAGGGCGACAACCGCTTCGGCCCCGACCCGTTGGCGACCGCCGCCGTCGCCGCCTGACACCGGCGCTTCCGGCGGTATCCAGGGGGTGCCGCCGGGACCTTCCCCACCCGTTTGGCGCGGACAACCATTACGTTTTAGGGTCGTCCTTCGAGGCTCTTTTCAGAGAAAAGAGCGCCTCAGGACAACAACCATATAGCGAACAAGTCATCACAATCGTCATGCTTCGAGGCTTTTGCCGGAGGCAAAAGCACCTCAGCATGACGGGATGGAAGGACATCGTCCCGAGGTGCCGCGCCTCCTGCGCGGCCTCGATGCTTCGAGGCTTTTTGCCGGAGGCAAAAGCACCTCAGCATGACGAGATGGAAGGACATCGTCCTTGTCTGTGTCGGGTGTGGTATAGGAGGGGATGAGCGGGCGGGAGCCCGAGTCGTCCTTGGTGCGAACACCGTGCCTCAGCGAGGGCCCCGCCCGCTTCTCACACCCAACCCGAATAGTTGCGAGGGGCTCCACAGCAATGGAGACCCCGA
>CAJXLG010000317.1 GCA_913055885.1 uncultured Rhodospirillales bacterium | reverse complement strand
GGGTCGTGGCGCATCGTCCATCCAGGTGCCACGCAACAGGGAGAGCCCTTCGATGAAGACCATCGTGACCCCCGTGGACGGCTCAAGCAGTGCCATCAAGGCGGTGCGCTTCGCGGCGGACTACGCCATGAACCACGACTGCCGCATCCTGCTCCTGCACGTGCTCCTGCACGGCAAGATTCCCAAGGGCCTTCGCGAGTGGGCGCAGGTGGAGCACCTGGTGCAGAGCACCCCGCCGGGGGCGCCCGAGGGGCCCGCCTACGGGCGGCTGGGCACCCTCAATTTCGAGCCGCGCGAGACCATCCCCTACGAGGCCCTGACGGCCCTGGGCGAGGCCGTGCTCCAGGATGCCGAGGAGACGGCCCGCAACAACGGCGCCGCGAACGTCGAGCGCGTGCTGGAGGACGGCGACAACGCCGGCTGCATCATCGAGCTGGCCCGCCGCGAGGAGGCCGACATGATCATCATGGGCAGCCGCGGCCTGAGCGACCTGAAGGGCCTGCTCCTGGGCAGCGTCTCCCACAAGGTGAGCAGCCTGGCCCCGTGCACCTGCGTGGTGGTGCGCTGACGCCGCCGCCCGCGCGGCTCCGGCGGTGAGCGGCGTCAGCCGCTCCCCTCGCGGGCCGCGTCCTCCTCTTCCTGCCGGGCCTGGCTCTCGGCGATCTTGTCCTCGATGGTGGGGCTGTCGTCCGTGGGGTCCTCCACGGCGTGGGCGGGTTTGTGATCGCGCAGGCTGCGCACGATCTCCGTGGCCGTCTCCGGCGTCCCCTCGGCGAGGCGGAAGGCCCCCAGGATGGCCTGGGCCAGCTTCGCCATGAGCTCCAGATCCCGCATCATGGGCTCGGGGAAGCAGTCGCGCACGTCCGCCGCCAGATTCACCATGGACAGGCACAACTGGCTGGCGTGGGCATAGCGGCTGCCGGTGAGCCGGCGGCTGATGTCCTCCGCCACATAGACCAGGCGCTCCAGGTCCGCCTGGATGGTCTCGTCGTCCAGCCCCTTGTCCTCCTGATGGATGACCCGGTCCACCAGGTACCAGATCTGGAAGGCGTGGCGCTCCATCTTCTGTTCGTTGATGATGCGCGACACCCGGTCGATCTCGTCCTGCATGGTGCGCCCCGGCATGTCGTCGGCCGCCTCCGGGCGCAGGGGGTTGGGCACGGGCACGGTGGGGATCCGCTGGCTGCCGGGGCGGTCGCGCTTGCGCCGGTCGGGGCCGATGTAGTCGCTGGTGACAACGAAGGCCTTGCGCCCCCGGGTCAGGCGCGCCACCCGGCGGACAAGCTGGTGCTTGTCCAGCGGCTTGAGGAGCACGTCGTCCACGCCGGAATCGATGGCCTGGGTGACGGCGCGCCGGCTGGTGTCGTTCATGATGGCGATGACGATGGGGAAGGGGTTGTCGCCCAGCTCGTGGTGGCGCATGCGGTAGCTCAGGTTGCACACATCGCCGTCATGCAGCGCCGTCTCGGAGACGAGCACGTCCACCTCGTTCCGGCGGATGGATTCGGCGATGTGGCTGGCGCTGCCGGTGACCTCGACAAACTTGAACCCCACCTTGAGAAGCGCCCGCTGGATCTCCGTGCGCAGCTTCTCGTCCGGCTCGCCCACAAGGACCCGGGCACGCTGGAAGGCCTGGGTGTTGACGGGCTCCTTCTTTTGCGGCTGCTCGGAACCGTCCTGCTTCTTGCCGTGCTTCTCCAGCGAGCGCCGCGCCGCGGCCGGCAGGCGCGACGGGGACTCCACGGACACCCCCGCCTTTTCGTTGAGGACCTGCGAGATGGCCTGGAACATGGAGTCCGGCGAAACGGGCTTGGGCAGGCACAGGTCCGCGCCGTTGTCCTGGGCCTCCTGGAGGGTCTCCGAACTGCTGTCCGGCACCAGCAGGATGAAGGGCAGGCGCTTGCCGGCGGCACCGCCCTCGTTGCGCACCTGGGCGGCGAAGTCGGTGCCGCTGACGGGGTGCATGTCCTGGTCGGCCAGCACCACGTCCACCTCCCCCTCGCGCAGGGCCTGCATGCCCTCCACGGGGCCGGAAGCCTCGCGGAGGGTCTCGATGCCGCTGTTCTTGAGGCCGTTGCGCAGCAGGCTGCGCAACGCCAGGTCCTGCTGCACCAGCAGACACACGAGTTGCTCGGGCGCCCGGCTTTCCGCCAACGTGTACGGTCCTCCTCAGTGCTGGGAACGCGCCCCCACGTCTTAAACAACCGTAAACGAGCGGCCCCCCGGAGGCCATACCCCGAAAGTATGGCGGCGGGCGGGAAAAAGTTGAGGGGACGCGCCGGCCAAATCCCGGCCGCCCCCGGGGAATGAATCGGGTCAGGATCCGTTCAATTTTTCTTTCAATCCCTTCCCCGACCGGAAGCGCACCGTCGTGGCGGCGGGCAGGGTGATGGCCGCGCCGGTGCGCGGGTCCCGCCCCCGGGTGCTGGGGCGCTGGCTGGTGCCGAAGGTGCCGAAGCCCGTCACCCGGACGTCCTCGCCACGCGCCAAGCCGTTGCTCACGGCGTCGGTCACGGCATCCACCACCTGTTTCGCGGCATTACGGGAAAGGCCGGTGCGCGCGGCCACCGCCTCGCTCAGATCGCGCTTGTCCATGACGTCATTCCTCCGTCGGGCCGGCTCCCCCCTTCCCCATGCACGACCGGCCGGCGCCGATGGCGCTGCCAGCCGGGGCCACGGGACAAACGAAAGTCGTAGCCCGACACACACCATGCGGTGCCCGCCCCCCGGGGTCAAGCCCTCGTGATACCATTGCCCCGGTCGCGTCGGCCGAAGCCCGCCGCCTCAGGACATTCCCCACCCACTTGGCGCGTACAATCAATACGTTTTATTGTCGTCCTTCGAGGCTCTTTTCAAAGAAAAGAGCACCTCAGGACGACGATCATACGGCGAATATATCATAATAATCGTCATCTTGAGGTGCTCCGCCGAAGGCGGAGCCTCGAAAG
>CAJXLG010000316.1 GCA_913055885.1 uncultured Rhodospirillales bacterium | reverse complement strand
CGCCATGGGCGGAAGGTCCGGCGGCAGGTCGATGTGACTCTCGGCGAGCAGGGCACGCAGGGCGTCCAGCGGCGGCCGGTCACACGCCTCGAAGGCATGGGGATCGGTGAGGGCTTGTCGGTTCACGGCCGCCGCGCCGTCCCGGCAGCGCCAGATCAGATCCGGCTGGAAGCCGATGAAGGTATAGCGCCCGCGCTGGGTGCCGCCGCCCACCGCCGACTCCAACAGGAAACTGTAGGGCCGGCTTTCCGCCAGTTTCAGGAAGGCGGAGACGGGGGTTTCCAGGTCGGCCACCAGGGTGGTCCACACCACCTGATTCCCGCCGCGTGCATGGCGGTCGGCAAAGGCCGCGTAGCCGGGCCGCGGCGCCCATGTCACGACTGGGCCCCCGACGGCTTCAGGGACTCGCGCTTGATCTTCACCGGGAAGTCCCGCTTGAGGGATTCCACGAGGCCCTTCCGGATGTCCCGGCGCACCTGGCGCGTCAGGCGGCGGCCCAGGCGCTGGACCACCTGCTTGTTGGCTTCCGGATCGGCCCGCTCGATGCGCTTGAGCGTCACCACACGGAAGCCGTCTTCCACCGGGGCCATGGTGGCGGTCCCGGGCGAGTCCATGTTGAACACCGCCTTGACCAGCTTTTCGGGCAGGGGGGTGCCCTCGGGATCGCGGGTGAAGGGGGCCGTGGTGCGCGCCTCGTAGCCGGCGTTCTCCGCCGCCTGGGCCAGGGCGTTCCCGGCCTTCACGCGAGTCATCAGCTCCTCCGCCCGGGCGCGCGCCTTTTCGCGGCGCTTCGCCGCCTTCCACTTGCGCGCCACCGTGTCGCGCACCTGCGCGAAGGGGCGCGGGGCCGGGGGCGTGACGCTGTCCACCCGCAGGATGAAATAGCCGCCGTCGTAGTCCTTGAGGAAGGACGGCATGCCGGGCTCGATGGTGAAGGCGGTGTCGAGGAACTTTTCGGTGTCGGGCAGGCCCGCCACCGGGTCGCCCTGCCTGTCGCGGCCCTTGCTGTCCACGGCGTCCACCTTGACGAGCCGGGCGTCCAGCTTCTTGGCCGCCTCTTCCAGCGTGGCGCCGCCGGCAAGGGTGTCCTCCAGCCGGGTGGCGAGGTCGTACAGGGCGTCGCGCGCCTTCTCCATCCGCAGGTCCTGTTTCAGCTCGTCCCGGACGGCCTGGAAGGGTCTGGCGTGCGCCGGCACCACCTCCGTGACCTTCACCAGGTGCCAGCCCAGCCGCGTCTTTACGGGCCCCGCCACGTCGCCGGCTTCGGCATCGAACACGGGGCCGGCGAGAGAATCGGGCAGGTCCTCGCGCTTGACCGGGCCCATGTCGCGCACCCGGGTATCGGCGCCCGCCTTCTCGACGGCCGCCTTCAGCGAGGTGCCGGGGCCCAGGGCCTTGCCGACCCTGGCGGCCGCCTCCTCGCTGTCGAACAGGGCCTGGCGCACGCGCCGCTGCGCCGGCACCTTGTACTGGCCCGTGCGGCGGTCGTAGGCCTTGCGCAGCTGGTCGTCCGACACCTTCATCTTCCGGGCGAGTTTCCCGGCCGTCAGAACCACGGCCGTGACCTCGCGGTATTCGGGCGCCATGAAGGCGTCCTCGTGGGCGGCGTACCAGTCGCGGAGCTGCTGTTCGCGCGGCGTCGGGGCCTGCATGGCGGCCGCCGGGACCAGCGCCGTGCCGGCGACGCGCTTTTCGTTGCGCACCCTGTAGAGCGCCTCCGTCTCCGTGCGCGGCACGCGCGCGCCCGCCGTCACGCTCTGCCGGAGCATGCGGCGCTGCATGCCCCGGCGCCGGCGCTCGTAGTATTGCTGCTTGGACATGCCGCTCTGCTGAAGGCGCTGCTGGAAGGCACGCCGGTCGAAATTGCCCTGGTCGTCCTGGAAGGCGGGATTGGCCTTGATGGCGCGGCGCAGGCGGGCGTCCGTGACGGCGAGCCCGAGCCGCGCCGCTTCCTGGCTCAGCAGGGCGTTGCGAACGAGGCCCTGCACGGCATCCTGCATGAGGCCCATCTCGCGCGCCCGGTCCGGGGTCAGGTCGCCCTCGATCATGGGCGCGAGGCGCTGCATGCGCCGATAGAAGGCCTGCCGCACCTGGCGCTGCTGGTACTTGACCTGGCCCACCGTGACGGCGGCACCGGCGCCGCCGGTGCGCTGGAGCATGTCGCCGATGCCCCAGCCGGCGAAGCTTATGATCAACAGGCCGAACAGGAGCTTGACGGGCCAGCTTCTGACGCTGTGGCGCAGGAAATCGAGCATGGCACGGTCCCCGGATACGTGGTGCGGGCGCACTATAGGAGCCGCCTTCCGCTGCGGCAAGCGCCGATCGGGCCCCGATGCCGGCTTTGCGCTCCTGGAAAAGGGGCGCCGGCTGTGGTAGAAGGCCCACCAATCATGCGGAACAAGAACAGGAGCGAGGGTGCCATGAGCAACGCCCGCCGTCCCCTGATCGCCGGCAACTGGAAAATGAACGGCCTCATGGCCGACGGCAACGACCTCGCCGGCGGCCTGGCCCAGAAATACAAGGCGGAGAGTCAGCCCCGGTTCGAGATGGCCGTGTGCCCGCCGTTCCCGCTCATCGTGCCGGTGGGCAACACCCTCCGCGGCAGCGGCATCGCCCTGGGCGCCCAGGACTGCCACGCCGAGGACAAGGGCGCCCACACGGGCGACGTGGCGGCGCCCATGCTGAAGGACGTGGGCTGCACCTACGTCATCCTGGGCCACTCCGAGCGCCGCGCCGACCACGGCGAGACGGACGAGACGGTGCGCGCCAAGACGGAAGCGGCGCACCGCAGCGGTCTGTCCGCCATCGTCTGCGTCGGCGAGACGGAGTCGGAGCGTGACGCCGGCAAGACCATGGACGTGGTGCGCACCCAGGTGGAGGGCTCGCTGCCCGACGGCTGCACCGCCGCCAATACCGTCATCGCCTATGAGCCGGTGTGGGCCATCGGCACGG
>CAJXLG010000315.1 GCA_913055885.1 uncultured Rhodospirillales bacterium | reverse complement strand
AAAAGCGGGAATCGGCTCCCGCCATGACCCAGGGGGTTTCCACCGCCGCGCGGCCGATCATCACGCCCTCGACGCGGCGCAGGGCGGCGTCGGCCGCGTCCAGGGTGGTGATGCCGCCGTTGTAGATCACGGGCAGCCCCGGGTAGAGGCGCTTGAGGGCATGGACCCGTTCCGGCCGCAGGGGCGGCACCGTCCGGTTGGCGCGGGTGTCGAGGCCCTTCAGCCACGCCTTGCGGGCATGCACGGCCACGGCGCGCGCCCCGGCGTCGTGCAGGGCCGCCACCAGGGCCAGGAAATGGGCCGGCGAATCGCGATGGTCCACCCCCAGGCGCAGCTTGACGGTCACGGGAACGGGATCGGCCGCTTCCGCCATGGCCGCCACGCAGCGCGCCGCCAGCCACGGCGTCTTCATGAGCCGGGCCCCGAAATGGCCGGCCTGCACCGGGCCGCTGGGGCAGCCCAGGTTGAGGTCGATGGCGTCGTAGCCGTAGACCACGCCCAGCCGGGCCGCATGGGCCAGTTCCGCCGGATCGCTCCCGGCGAGCTGGAGGGTCACCGGGTGCTCGTCCGGATGAAAGGCGAGCAGGTGCCCCGGATCGGCCTGCCGCGTCACGGCGGCGGCGGGGATCATTTCCGTGTACAGGCGCGCGCGCCGCGTCAGGCGGCGCAGGAAATAGCGCCCGTGGCGGTCCGTCCAGTCCACCATGGGCGCCACGGCCACGGGGGCGGGGCGGAAGGGCAGCATGGGATCAGGCGGAATCCTCGGTCCCCTCGGCGGCCATCTCGGCCTCGACGCTCTCGCGCGCCTCCGTCCACGCCGTGTTGATGTGGGGCGTGAGGTCCTTCTCCGGGTCGCGGCCGGCCATCAGGAGGTCGTCGGCGAGGCGGGCCACCACGTCCGTGCCCTCCATGGCCTTTTCCACCATGCCCCGGGCGTAGGTCTCCGCGCCGTCCTTGTCGTGCCCCAGGCGCTTGGCCACGTGGCGCGCCAGGATGCGGTAGTGGCGCACGCGCACCCGGAACAGGGTCTCCTGGTCCAGGCTGAACTTGGTTTCCTCGCCCTTCTCGCGTTCGTCCAGGGTCTTCTCGATGCGCTCCGGGGAACGACGCCGCACGGTAACCTCCTTCGTCCTGGCGGGGCGGCCGTTGCGTCGGCCGCCGGCAGGGTTCATTTTAACCGGGGGCAAGGCCGCTCCGAAAGAGAGAGGGACGCCGCATGTGTACCCTGGTGCTCCTGCGCCGGCCCGGCCATTCCTGGCCCGTGCTGGTCGCCGCCAACCGCGACGAAATGGCCGGCCGGCCATGGCGCGCGCCGGCCCGCCACTGGCCGGACCGCGAGGAGGTGGTGGCCGGACTGGACGAACGGGGCGGCGGAAGCTGGCTGGGCGTGAACGACCACGGCCTCATGGCGGCCCTGCTCAACGGCCGGGACACCCTGGGCCCGGCGCCGGACAAGCGCAGCCGCGGCGAACTGGTGCTGGAGGCCCTGGACCACGCCGACGCCGACCTGGCCGCGGAGGCCCTGGCCGACCTGGCGCCCGACAGCTATCGCGGCTTCCATCTGGTGCTTGCCGACAACCGCGAGGCCTTCCGGGTCTCCAGCGACGAGCGGACCATCACCGTGGCCACGGTGCCGGAAGGGCTGTCCGTGTTCACGGAGGCGGGGCGCAACGAACTCACCCATCCGCGTGTCGCCGCCTACCTGCCGCGCTTCCAGGCGGCCGCCGTGCCGGACCCCGACGCCGATACCTGGTCCGCCTGGGAGACCCTGCTGGCGGGCCGCGACTGCGATCCGGAGGCGGGGCCGGAAGGGGCCATGTGCGTGGTGAAGAACAACGGCTTCCAGACCGTCTCCAGCTCCCTCATGGCCCTGTCGGCCTCGCGCCAGCCGCCGGCCGTGTGGCGCTTCGCCCCGGGGGCGCCCGACCGGACGGCATTTTGTCCCGTGTTGCCGTGACCGGCTGTCACGAAAGGTTCATCCGCCCGCCGTGCCCGATGGGAGAATCCTTCAATAATTCTGGAAATATGGATGAGACGGATGCCGCCCGGGCCCTGGCGGCCCCGGGCCACCTTCGGCCTGGGCTCGCCGGTGGCCTTCGCCACCGTCATCGGGCCGCTCATCGAGGTGCCGGTCCTGATCGCGCTGGTTAACGTGGCCCTGTGGCTGGGGCGCCGTTGGTTCCGCCACCCGGCCGCCGTCCGGAATGGCTGAATCGTATCAATTGATTCACAACTTTAGGGGTGTTGAAAGCATCCGTTTACATGGGGCATTCCCCCGGGCTCACGCCGAGACACAGAACGGGGGAGGAGACTTTGGCGGAACAGATCGCATGGGGGCCGGAGCTGGAAACGGGCATCCCGGCCATTGACGCCGATCACAAGGAACTCGTGAACATCCTGAACGAGGTGCTGGCCATGCGGCGGGACGCCACGGCCAGCAACCAGGACCTGAACGACGTGCTTTTCAAGCTGTCCAACTACGTCTGCTATCACTTCCAGAAGGAAGAGAAGCTCTTCGAGAACTCGGATTATCCCGCCACCGAGGAGCACAAGGAAAAGCACCGGGACCTGGAGAAGACCGTGGTGGACATCCACGACCTCCTGGGCAAGGACCCGGACATGCTGAACCTGGACGAGATGGAGAACTTCCTTAAGCGCTGGCTCACCAACCACATCCAGAAGGTGGACATGAGCTACGTGCCGCACGTGGCGGCCTGACCGCCGCCCCTACGCCTCGCCGCCCTTACGCCTCGCCGCTCGCCGGCTCCCGGGCCTCGTCCGGCGCGGGCTGGCGGGCGTCGGCGGGGATGTCGTCGGGATCGCGCAGGGTATAGCCGCGCCCCCAGACGGTCTGGATGTAGGTTTCGCCGCCCGTGGCCTGGGCGAGCTTCTTGCGCAGCTTGCAGATGAAGACGTCGATGATCTTCAGCTCCGGCTCGTCCAGCCCGCCGTACAGGGGATTGAGGAAC
>CAJXLG010000314.1 GCA_913055885.1 uncultured Rhodospirillales bacterium | reverse complement strand
CCCCTCGCCCGGACGCCGACAGGCGGCCGGGCGGGTGGTAAGGCCGGGCCGGCAGCGGCCTTGGGGGTCGGGGGTGGGACATAGAAAAAACGGAGGCACCGATCATGGTCCAGGCCACCGACGATCTGACGCGGGTGATCGACGAGCACCCCTTCTTCGCCGACATGCCCAAGCCGTATCGCGACCTCGTGGTGGGCTGCGCCCGCAACGAGCGGTTCGATGCCGGCGAATACATTTTCCGCGAGGGCCAGGAGGCCAACCGCTTCTACCTCGTGCGCACGGGGCAGGTGGCCGTGGAGGTGCACGTGCCGGGCCGCGAGCCGCTGGTGGTGGAGACCCTGGGGCACGGCGAGGTCCTGGGCTGGTCGTGGCTGGTCAAGCCGTACAAGTGGACCTTCGACGCGCGGGCCATGCAGCTCACGCGGGCCATCAGCCTGGACGGCGCGTGCCTGCGCGGCAAGATGGACGACGACCACGCCCTGGCCTACGAACTCCTGAGCCGCTTCGTCCCCGTCATGAGCGAGCGCATCAGCGCCGCCCGCATGCAGCTCATGGACATGTACGGCTCGCCGCGCGAACGCCGGCAGTAAGGGAGGACCGCCGCCCATGGACACCGCCGCCCCCGCCCGCGCCGTCGGCCCCGACCCCATGGTGCCGGAACCCTTCCGGATCACCCGGGTCTGCCGCGAGCTCGCCGACACCTTCACCCTGGAGCTGGCGCCCGAGGAGGGTCCGGAACGCTTCCCCTTCGCCCCGGGGCAGTTCAACATGCTCTACGTCTTCGGCGTTGGCGAGGTGCCCATCAGCATCTCGGGCGATCCCGCCGACGACACCCGCCTGGTGCACACCGTGCGCGCCGTGGGCCCGGTGACGGACGCCCTGCGCGAGCTGCGCACGGGGGACACGGTGGGCGTGCGCGGGCCGTTCGGCACGCCCTGGCCGGTGCTGGACCTGGCCGGCGAGGACCTGGTGATCGTGGGCGGCGGCGTGGGCCTGGCGCCGCTGCGGCCGGCCATCTACACGGCCTTCGCCCACCGCGAGAAATTCGGCCAGCTCGTCATCCTGTACGGCGCCCGTACCCAGGACGACATCCTCTACCGCAAGGAGCTTCAGACCTGGCGCGGCAAGTTCGACGCCCACGTGGACGTCACGGTGGACCGCGCCACCGGCCGCTGGAACGGCAACGTGGGCGTGGTCACCAAGCTCATCGGCCGCGGCGGCTTCGACCCGGTGCACGCCAAGGCCCTGGTGTGCGGGCCGGAAGTGATGATGCGCTTCACCCTGCAAACCCTGCAGGAACAGGGCCTCGACGCGGATGACGTGTACATTTCCATGGAGCGCAACATGAAATGTGCCGTGGGCTGGTGCGGCCACTGCCAGTGGGGCGGCAACTTCGTGTGCAAGGACGGCCCGGTGTTCCGCTATGACCGCGTGGCCGATATCTTCAACGTGCGGGAGGTGTAGGCATGGCCGCCGGCAAGCCCAAACTCGCCGTCTGGAAGTTCTCCTCCTGCGACGGCTGCCAGTTGAGCCTCCTCGACTGCGAGGACGAACTTCTCGCCCTCGCCGGGGCGGTGGACATCGCCTATTTCCTGGAGGCCACGCGCCGGCAGGAACGCGGCCCCTACGACATCTCCCTCGTGGAGGGCTCCGTTTCCACGCCGCACGAGCGCGAGCGCATCCAGAAGATCCGCAAACAGTCGAGGATGCTGGTCACCATCGGGGCCTGCGCCACGGCGGGGGGCATCCAGGGGCTGCGCAACTTCCGCGACGTGGAGGAATTCACCCGTCAGGTCTATGCGCATCCGGAATACATCGACACCCTGGCCACCTCCACGCCCATCGCCGACCACGTCCCGGTGGACTTCGAGCTGCGCGGCTGTCCCGTGAACAAGCACCAGCTCGTGGAGGTCCTGAACGCCACGCTCAATGGCCGGCGCCCCCTGGTGCCGCGTCATTCCGAATGCGTCGAGTGCAAGCGCCGCGGCAACGTGTGCGTCATGGTGGCGCACGGCACACCCTGCCTGGGGCCGGTGACGCAGGCCGGCTGCGGCACCCTGTGCCCCACGGTGAACCGCGGCTGTTACGGCTGCTTCGGGCCCAAGCAGACGCCCAATCCGGCGTCGCTGGCCGGCCGGCTCAAGGAGCTGGGCCTGGACGACCGGGCCGTGAAGCACCTCTACCACACCTTCAACGCCAACGCGGAAGCGTTCCGCAGGGAGGGCCAAGCCCATGACACAGGCGGGCAGCAAGAGTAGCGGCACCCGCACCATCAACGTGGGGGCCCTGGCCCGGGTCGAGGGCGAGGGCGCGCTTCATGTGAAGGTGCGCAACAACAAGGTGCGCAACGTCCAGTTCTCCATCTTCGAGCCGCCGCGCTTCTTCGAGGCCTTCCTGCGCGGCCGGCCCTATCACGACGCGCCGGACATCACGGCGCGCATCTGCGGCATCTGCCCCGTGGCCTACATGATGGGCGCCACCCATGCCATGGAGGACGCCCTGGGCGTGCAGCCGGACCCGCGCACCCGGGCGCTGCGGCGCATCCTGTATTGCGGCGAGTGGATCCAGAGCCACGTGCTGCACGCCTACATGCTGCACGCGCCGGATTTCCTGGGCTATCAGGACTCCCTGGCGCTGTCGAAGGATTACCCGGGGGTGGTGGAGAAGGCGCTGGAGCTCAAGAAGCTGGGCAACGACCTCATGGACGTGGTGGGCGGCCGCGCCGTGCACCCCGTGAACGTGCGCGTGGGCGGCTTCTACCGGGCGCCCCGCAAGGACGAGCTGACGCCCTTCGTGGACCGCCTGAAGTGGGGCGTGGAGGCGGCGCGCGAGACCATCGAGCAGGAAGGGGGCTTTACCCGGCGCAAGGGACAAGTGGTCGTCGTAGGCAAGGTGGGGATGGACATCCCCCGGGACGAGTACTACCACAAGGAGCTCGACGTGAAGGTGTCGATGTCGTACGGTCCCGGGCGTTA
>CAJXLG010000313.1 GCA_913055885.1 uncultured Rhodospirillales bacterium | reverse complement strand
GGCCTGGCACCAGATCCAGTATCGCCCGCCGGAAGGCGAGGAGGGCGAGACGGCCTCGCCCATGGCCCAGGTCTCCGAGGCGGTGGTGGAATCCGCCGGCGGGGCGGTGGAGCTGGCCATTGGCCTGATCGGCGTCATGACTCTGTTCCTGGGTCTCATGAAGGTGGCTGAGGCCGGCGGCATGCTCACCGTCCTGGCACGCCTGATCCGGCCGCTCATGACCCGCCTGTTCCCGGATGTGCCACCGGACCACCCGGCCATGGGCTCCATGATTCTCAATATGTCGGCCAATGCAATGGGACTGGGCAACGCCGCCACGCCCTTCGGCATCCGTGCCATGCAGGAGCTCGACCGGCTCAACCCGCACAAGGGGACGGCGACCAACAGCATGGCGCTGTTCCTGGCCATCAACACTTCCAGCGTCACCCTGTTGCCCACGGGGGTGATCGCGCTGCGGGCCTCGGCGGGTTCCGCGGAGCCGGCGGCGATCCTGCCGTCGACGTTGTTCGCCACCGCTTGCGCCACCGTGGCGGCGGTGATCGCAGCCAAGACCTATCAGCGCTTCAGCCCTTCGCCGTCGCCGGATCCGGAAACAACCCGGGATGACGAGCCGGCGGATACCGACAGCAGCCAACCGGACGACCCGGACGGGTCCCTGGCGGATGCGGCGGCCGCGTCGGCCACGGGTTATCCGCTGTGGGTGTCCTACGCGTTCCTGGGCGGCCTGCTGGCCCTGATCCCCTTGAGCATCGCCTTCGGGCGCGTGATTGCCCCGTGGATCATTCCGGGTTTGATCGTGTTCTTCCTGGCCTACGGTGCCGTGCGCCGCGTGCGCGTCTACGAGGTGTTCGTGGAAGGGGCCCGGGAGGGTTTCCAGGTGGCGGTGCGGATCATGCCCTACCTGGTGGGTATCCTGGTGGCCGTGGGCATGTTTCGGGCGAGCGGTGCCATGGAGGCCCTGGTGCAGTGGGTGGGCGACTACACCGAGCACCTGGGCATGCCCGCGGAGGCGCTGCCCATGGCCCTGTTGCGGCCGCTGTCGGGGTCCGGTGCCTACGGCATCATGGCCTCCATCATCAATGACCCGGCGGTGGGGCCGGACAGCTACACGGGCCTGTTGGTCACAACCCTCCAGGGGTCTACGGAGACGACGTTCTACGTGTTGGCGGTCTACTTCGGCGCGGTCCAGATCCGCCGCGTACGGCATACGCTGGCGGCATCCCTGACCGCCGATGTGGTGGGTGTAATGGCAGCGGTGGCGGTATGCCTCTACCTGTTCGGCTGAACGTGTTGCTGGCGGTTGTCGCCGGCCTGGGGGCCTGCCTGGTCGCGGTGCAGGTGTGGGAGACGCCGCTGCGCGAGGCCCTGATCTACGACCGCGCGGCGATCCGCGCCGGCGACTGGTGGCGGTTGCTCACCGGGCATCTGGTGCACGCGGGCTGGCTGCACATGGTGTTCAACCTGGCGGCGTTACTGATTCTCGGGGGATTGCTAAACGTGACCCCGCCGCGCCCGGCGGGGACCGCGACCGTCATGGCCGTGCTGTTTGTCAGCACGGGCCTGGGACTGTTTCTGGGTCTTCCGGACATCCAGCGGTATTCGGGGCTGTCCGGTGTCCTGCACGGGTTCGCCGTGGTGACTGCCGGTTATCGCTGGCCCCATTATCCTGTGAGCGCCGGCCTGCTTGGAGCCGGCGTGGCCTGTAAGCTCCTCTACGAGTCCATCGCCGGGCCCAACCCGGCCACGGCCGCCGCCATGGGGGGCGACA
Organism: uncultured Rhodospirillales bacterium; assembly: GCA_913055885.1. Lineage (GTDB taxonomy): Bacteria > Pseudomonadota > Alphaproteobacteria > Rhodospirillales > CAJXLG01 > CAJXLG01. The sequence goes on along the minus strand of CAJXLG010000313.1, from coordinate 1,216 downwards.
TCGTGATCGGGTCCCACGTGTCCGGGGCGCTGAGTGGCGTGGTGGCCCTGGCCCATGATCTGCTCGCGCTCGTCGTCGCCGTAGGTCGCCTCGTAGCCGACCTCCTCGAAGGTCACCGCCTCGCCGGTCTCCGGGTCGCGGACCTCGCCGCCGCCGGTCTCCAGGCGGTCGGCGGGGGCGTCGAGGAGCTTCCCGCCCCAGTACAGGACGCGCTCCTTGGCATCGGCGGCGGCCTTCCGGACGGCCTGGCCGCTGATGTAGGTCGTCGAGGAGGCGTAGGCGCCGTAGTCGAAGGGCGTGAAGTCGGTGTCCGAGGACTTCACGACCACGTCCGCGGGCGCACACCCGAGTTCCTCGGCGGCGACCTGGGTGAACATCGTGTCGTTCCCGCTGCCGACGTCGACGCCGCCGACCTGGAGGTGGAAGGAGCCGTCCTCGTTCATCCGGAGGCGGGCGGCGCCGAGTTCCTTGCCGGCGACGCCGCTGCCCTGGGCACACAGCGCCATGCCGACCCCCCGGTGCAGGTGATCTTCGTCGGGCTGGTCGAGGTCGTCGTACCCGATGGCCGCTCGGCCTCGCTCGACGCACTCGCGGATGCCACAGGAGCGGATCCGCCGGGCGAACCGGTCGTCGTCCTTGAGGATTGCCGAGGTGCGATCGACGTCGCCCTCGCGGACGGCGTGGCGGAGCTTGAACGCGATCGGGTCCTCGCCGAGGCGGCGGGCGAGTTCGTCCAGGTGGGCCTCGACGACGAAGGTTCCCTGGGGTGCGCCGTAGCCCCGCATCGCCGCGCCCATCGGGAGGTTCGTGTGGACCGCGTGGCCATCGAACCGGACGTTCGGGACGCGGGGGTACAGCGGCATCGCCTTCGTCCCGACGTTGCTCGCCACGGTCATCCCGTGGGTCCCGTAGGCGCCCGTGTTCTCCAGGGTGTAGAGGTCCATGGCGGTCAGCTCCCCCGACTCGTCGACGGCCGTTCGGAACCGGAGTTCCATGGGATGGCGGGAGCGGATGGCCGAGAACTCCTCCTGGCGAGTCACCTCCAGTTTGACCGGGACGCCGGCGGCCAGGTGCAGGGCGAGGGTGATGGGTTCGATCACCATCTCCTGCTTCGCCCCGAAGCCGGCCCCGACGCGGGGCTTGTGCACACGGACGTCCCGGATGGGTACCTCGAAGAGGCGCGCGAGCTGCCGGCGGGGGGGGTTGGGGGCCCGGG
>CAJXLG010000312.1 GCA_913055885.1 uncultured Rhodospirillales bacterium | reverse complement strand
GGCCCGGTTGCGCTCGCGCGTCAGCTCGTAGCTCACCCACTGGCCCATGAGGGTCAGGAACTGCCACTCGAAATCGCTGTACGCTTCGCGCGGTTCCGGCGACGAGAAGTTCAGGGTTCCGTAGACCCGGTCCCCGGCCCACACGGGCACCCCCAGGTAGGCCTCCATGCCCTGGGTGTGATAGCAGGGATGGCCGCTGATTTCCGATTCGGCGACGTGATGGAACCCCACCGGCCCCTCGGCGGCCAGGGTGTGGGTGCAATAGGTCACCCCCAGGTCGAAGATCATGCCGGAGACCAGGGCCCCGTCCGGGCTGGTGGCGCGGCGTATCTCGTAGGTTTGGCCCTCCACGGCGCTCAGAATGCCGTAGGGCAGGCCCAGGACGCGGGCGCCCAGGTCGAGGATGGCCGCCATCTTGGCATCCAGGTCGCGGGCCGGGTCGCCGGCGATGGCCTGAAGCGTCTCCAGGGCCTCCTGACGCGCCTGGAGGCGGTCCTCCAGGCCCCGCTGGGCGGACATGTCGCGCACAATGGTGGACACCCGCCGGGGGGTGCCGTCGTGGGCATAGTGGGCGACGATGATCTGGGACACGGGGATTTCTTCGCCCTCGGCGTTGTACAGGGCGGTCTCGGCGGCCCAGTAGCCGTGGGCCTTGGCATACGGAATGCCCTCCTCGCACACCTTGCGCGCGGCCCAGTCGGGACGATGGTAGCGCCCCGCCTGCGTCAACGCCTCCGGCAGGGGCGCATCCAGGCCGTTCCTGTGGGTGGGATAGCCGAAAAGCGCCAGCCCGCCAGCGTTGATGTAAAGCACCTCCCCGTCGGCCGTGGCCATGGAAATGTAGTCGGGCGTCGCTTCCAGGATCTGGATGAGCCGGTCGCGCGCCTCTTCCGCCTCGCGCCGGTCCGTGATGTCCAGGCCCACGGCCTGGAAGTGGGTGAGGTTGCCGGCGTCGTCGAAGACGGCGTGGTTCGACCAGCGCGTCCAGCGCACCCGCCCGTCGCCGTCAAAGGCCGCGTTCTCCTGCACATCGGCCGGGGCATCCGGCGTATAGGATTCCAGGTGCCGACGTATCCCTTCACGGTGGGATTCGGGCACCCTGTCCAGCCAGCGTTCGCCCCCCATCGCCTCCGGCGTGGTGCCGAAGAAGCGCGCCAGGGCCGGGTTGACGAAAAGCTCCGTGGTGTCCGGCTGGAAACGGTGCACCATGAGTTCCGGGTGCTGGTCCACCAGGAGCCGGTAGTTTTCCTCGCTGGCGCGCAGCTCGGCGGTGCGCGCCTCGACCCGGCGTTCCAGGTCGGCGCGCGCCGTCTCCAGGGCCCCGAAGCTTTCCCGGAGCGATTGCACCATGTCGCGGAAGGCGCCGGCCAGCTGGTCCACCTCCTTCACCCGGCTGCCCGGCACGGCCACCGCCGCGTTTTCCGCCACGGCGCCGGGCAGGGCCCGGGTGGCATGGACCAGGCGGTCCAGCGCCGACGCCAGCCAGCGACTCACCACCGCCGCCAGCACCAGCGCCGCCAGCGCGATCCCCGCCAGCATGACGAAACGCTGGACCTGGGCCTGGCGCAGGTTGGTGATGACCGGCCGGGCGGCGTGGGCCATGACGATGGCGGCCACCGGACCGTCCGCACCAAGGGCACGGCGCTGGAAATAGCGTGCTTCCTGCCACCACACCATGTCCGGCCGTCCCCGGCGCGGCGGCAGCCACACCCGCAGCCCCTTCATGAGCCGGCGCGTCTCGCCGGTACCGCGCACGCCCGCCCCGGCCGGGCCCAGGGGCGTCCCGTCGGCACCGAGCAGGGTCAGCCCCATGGCCGGCGGCAGCGGCGTGGAGTCCAGGGTCTCGTCGGCGACGGCGGCGGGATCGGCCGTCACGCGCCCGTCCGTGTGCTCGAAATGGTCTTCCACGTGATCCGCGGCGAGCCGCCCGGCCAGGGCCAGCTTGTCGGCCACGGTGCCTTCCAGGTCCCGCTTGAGGCTGCGGTTCTCCGCCACCATCAGGAGGAGCGCCGGCACCACCACGGCGGCCAGCACCACGTTGAACACCAGCCGCGCCATGCCCACCGTGCCGGCATGGCCGTGTACCGCCGCCGCGCCCATCAGGAGGAAGGCGGCGGCGAGGGCGTTGACCAGCCCGTTGAGGGCCTGCTTGAAGGCGATGAGCCACGCCGCCGTGCCGTCCAGGCCCATGACACCGGCATAGAAGGCAAGCACCAGGGGCACGCCCAGGACCAGCCAGAACAGGCCGTCGGCGAGCGCCAGGTGGCGCACCCGGCGGCGGGCCAGGCCCACCACCAGGGCCTCCAGGGTGAAGATGATGAGGGCGTAGGGATGCCCCCAAAGGAAAACGGTGTAGATGCCGCCGAAAGCCGCCACGGCCGCCCCGGACACGGGGCCCAGGAGCACCACCGCCAGCAGGGCGGCGACGCTGCCGAAAATGAAGTCCACCCCGAAGAAGAGCGGCACGGCGGCGGCATTGCCCAGGAGGGCGCCCCCCGCGAGCACCAGCCCCAGGCCCGCACGCCCGGTGAGGCCCGCCGGCGTCAGCCCGTGATCGTGCGGGGATGGCATGGAACGCGCCCCCTCCTTCTGCCCTCCGGCGCAACACGTCTGTCACAATGGCGCTTCGCGGCCCCGCGTTCAACCACGCCGGGGCGGGGCATCCGGCGACCCGCTCCGGCCCGGCCACCCCCTGGGGCCTCCCACTTTTCCCAGGAGCAACTGTCGCGCTTGTGCGTCGTCTTTCGAGGCCATGCCTGGCGGCATGGGCACCTCAAGACGACGATCACGTGGCGAATTTGTTTAATAGCCGTCATCCTGAGGTGCTCCGCCAAAGGCGGAGCCTCGAAGGATGACGGCCGCCCGACGGACGTTTGAAAAATGGGGAGACCCCAGGGCCACCCCCCGCTTGACGCGCAGGGCCAAATACCCAATCGTTAACAAGCCAGCAGGTGGCGGCGGAAGTCAGGATTCATGGCGGCTTTGAGGCGTTT
>CAJXLG010000311.1 GCA_913055885.1 uncultured Rhodospirillales bacterium | reverse complement strand
TTCGGCCGGGTGCTCACGGCGGTCATCCTGGTCATCGCCGGGGCCACCTTCGCTTTCGGCGTGCTGGTGCACGGCTACGCCGCGTCGGCGATGTTCCTGGGCGCCGTGGGGCTGGCGGTGGCGGCCATTCCCGAGGGGCTGCCCGCCATTCTCACCATCACCCTGGCCATCGGGGTGCGGCGCATGGCGGGGCGCAATGCCATCATCCGCCGCCTGCCGGCGGTGGAGACCCTGGGCGCCCTCAACGTCATCTGTTCCGACAAGACGGGCACCCTGACACGCAACGCCATGACCGTCTCCGGCGTGGCGACCAGCGTGCAGACCCTGGAGGTGACGGGCAGCGGCTACGATCCCGTGGGCGAATTGTCCCGCGACGGCCAGCCCGTGGAGCCCGACGACGCGCCGTGTTCCGTGGCCCTGGCGCGCGGCGGCCTGCTGTGCAACGACGCCGCCCTGACACGCGGCGGGGACGGCGAATGGACCATCAGCGGCGATCCCACGGAGGGCGCCCTCCTCACCTTCGCCGCCAAGCTGGAACTGGAGACGGATTCGGAAACGCGCGCCCTGCCGCGCACGGACCTCATCCCCTTCGAATCCGAACACCGCTTCATGGCCACCCTGCACCACGACCACGCCGGCGGCGGCTGGATCTACGTGAAGGGGGCGCCGGAGGCCCTCATCGACCGCTGCACCCAGCAGATGGGCCCGGACGGCGCGGCCGCCCCCATCGACCGCACGTACTGGCACAACCGGGTGGCCGAGCTGTCCAGCCGGGGCGAACGCTGCCTCGCCCTGGCCATGAAGGCGGCCCCGGGCGACAAGGTGGAGCTTGTCTTCGACGACCTGGACGACGGCCTGGTGCTCGTCGGCCTCTTCGGCCTCATGGATCCGCCGCGCGAGGAGGCGAAACGCGCCGTGGCGCAGTGCTCCGCCGCCGGCATCCGGGTGAAGATGGTCACCGGCGACCATACCCTCACGGCACAGGCCATCGGCCGGGCGCTGGGGCTGCGCAATCCGGAACACGCCGTGGCCGGCCACGAGATCGACGCCGCCGACGACGTGAGCCTGGCGGACATCGCCCCGGCGGCCGACATCTTCGCCCGCGCCAGCCCCGAGCACAAGCTGCGCCTGGTGCAGGCGTTGCAGGCGCACGGCCTGGTCGTCGCCATGACGGGCGACGGGGTCAACGACGCGCCCGCCCTCAAGCGGGCCGACGTGGGCATCGCCATGGGTCGCGGCGGCACCGAGGCGGCCAAGGAGGCGGCGGAGATGGTGCTGGCCGACGACAATTTCGCCTCCATCGCCCACGCCGTGGAGGAGGGGCGCACCGTCTACGACAACATCAAGAAGGCCATCGGCTTCATCCTGCCCACCAACGGCGGCCAGGCGTTCAGCATCGTGGCCGCCATCGTCCTGGGCACGGTGCTGCCCATCACGCCCGTGCAGATCCTGTGGGTGAACATGGTCACCGCCGTCACCCTGGCCCTGGCGCTCGCCTTCGAGCCGCCGGAGAGCGACGTCATGGCGCGCCGGCCGCGGCGTTCCGACGAGCCGCTTCTGTCCATGCACATGACGTGGCGCATCGCCTTCGTCTCGGCGCTCCTGGTGGCGGGGGTCTTCGGCCTGTTCGTGCTGGCGCGGGAGACGGGCGCGGACCCGGCCGCGGCGCGCACCATCGCCGTGAACACGCTCGTGGTGTGCGAGGTGGCCTACCTTTTCAACACCCGCTTCCTGCTGGGCCCGTCCGCCACGTGGCAGGGGCTGTTCGGCAGCCGCATCGCCCTTGGCGCCGTCGCCCTGGTGCTGGCCCTGCAGATGGCCTTCACCTATCTGCCGCCGCTGCAGTACCTGTTCGACACGGCCGGCCTGGGCTGGGCCGACTGGGGGCGCATCGCGGCGGTGGCCGTCGGCGTCTTCGCCCTGGTGGAGGCGGAAAAGTGGGCCGTGCGCCGGTGGCAGGGGCGCCGTGCGGAATGATCACGGCGTCTTGCGGCCCCGGGCGGGCCGTGGTTAGACTGCCATCAAGCACCAACAGCCACGAACGGGGGAGGCTGCGATGACGTATGCGCAGGCACTGTATTTCGGACTTGGCGCCGTGGGGATCGCCGTCGCCATCACCATTGGTTTTGCCATATTCCTGGTGGTCAAGTCGCGCAAGAAGCACGGCGAAAAATAGCCTGAACCGGCCGCGGCGTCCCGGGGGCCGAGGGGCCGCCGGGACGCCGTGTGTCCGGCCTCAGTCCCCCGCGCCGGGCACGCCGCGCGTGGTGGAGTGCTCGAAGTGCAGCACCTCGTCCGGGCGGCACACGTGGAAGGCGGCGTGCGCCGCGTGGGCGGCCTCGGCGAAGCCGGTGGTGATGAGCTTCAGCTTGCCGCGATAGATGCACACGTCGCCCACGGCGAAGATGCCCGGGCGGCTGGTGACGCACGTGCCCGGGTCCACGGCGACGTGGAACTGGTCCATGGCGAGGCCCCAGTTCTTGATGGGGCCCAGGTCCATGGCCAGGCCGAAGAAGGGCAGCAGCACGTCGGCCTTCAGGTCGCGTTCGTCGCCGTCGAGGGTCTGCACCCGCACGTCCGTGAGCCGGCCGTTGTCGCCGGCGAGGCCCGCCAGGTTGTAGGGGATCACCAGCTCGATGCGGCCCTCTTCCGCCAGGGCGCGCATGCGGGCCACGTTGTCCGGCTGGGCCCGGAAGCGGTCGCGCCGGTGCACCACCATGACGCGGGCGGCGACGTCGGCCAGCTCCAGCGCCCAGTCCACGGCGGAATCGCCGCCGCCGGCGATGACCACCCGCTTGTCGCGGAAATCCTCCTTGCGGGTGACGTAGTAGAACACCGACGTGCCCTCGAAGGCCTGGATGTTGGACAGCGGCGGGCGGTTCGGGCCGAAGGCGCCCGCCCCGCCGGCCACGATGACCGCGCCGGCGTGCACGCGGGTGCCCTTGTCCGTGGTGAGCCGGAAGCCCTTGCTGGCGTTGCCCTCGACGTGCAGCACCTCC
>CAJXLG010000310.1 GCA_913055885.1 uncultured Rhodospirillales bacterium | reverse complement strand
CCGGAGGGACCTGGAAGGAGGTGCTGCACGACCATTTGCGCGAGGCCGGCTTCCCGCACGCCGACCTGGAACGCGCCTTCGCCCCGGAGGCGGCGCCGGACGGCGCAACGAACGACACCCGGCCCCTCGCGCCGGGCCACGGCGTCCCCGAGGCGGCCATGCGCGAGCGCCTGGCGGCGCTGGGCCTGGACGGCGACACCAGCCGGGCGCTGATCCGCGAGGCCAAGGACACGGTGGCCGCCAACCGCCGCCTGCGCGCCCGCCAACAACAAAGGCTCCGCGCCGGCCACGCCCGCGTGGGCATCGGTAGCACGGAACGCATGGGGACGGGGCTCAACGTCCAGGACCGCCTCGTCGCCCTGCATCACCTGGACGCGCCCCTGGTCCCTTCGGCCCTGTTGCAGCGCATCGGCCGGGGCGAGCGCCACGGCAATCTGTGCGGCCGGATCAAGGACTACCGCTATATCACGCCCGGAACCCTGGATGCCTTCACCTGGACCCTGCTGGACGCCAAGACGCGCTTCCAGCAGCAGTTCCTGGAAGGCGCCCACGTGGGCCGCAGCCTGGCGGAGCACGACGGCGACGCCATCTCGCCCGGGCTCATGGCGGCCCATGCCAGCGGCAACAGCCTGTTCCTGCAACGCGCCCAACTGGCCCAGGACGTGGCCGACGGCCAGGCCCGTCAGCGGCGCCTGGAACGGGAAGCCGGCGAGACGCGCGACACCCTGGCCGACCTGGATGCCCGGACCGGGACCCTAACGGACGCCATGGGCGAGGCCGAGGGGCCCGCCCGTACGGCGCGCGCGGCCCTGGCGGCCCCGGCCGTCGCCGAGGTGGACAGCAGCCGCCACGACAGCCGGCACGAGGCCGGGCGGGCCATCCTGGAAGCGCGCGACCGCGAGCTGCGACGCCCCGACCGCTCCCCCTTGAGCGCCGCCGGCCCGGTGCCCGTGGCCACCTGGCGCGGCCTTCCCCTCGCCGTGCCGGGCGGTTTCGGCGCGCGCGACGCCCCCTTGCACCTCCTGGCCGCGGACCACGCCGATCTGGGCCCGGTCAACGTCAATCCCGAGGCGCCCGGCGGCCTCACGGCCTCGGCCGATGCCTGCCTGCGCCGCCTGGCGGCGGAGCCCCAACGCCTGGAAGCGGCGCTGGAGGCCGCGCGCACGGCGCGCGACGCGGCGGCCGCCCGTCAAACGGAAACCTGGACGGCGGCCGACACCGAGCGCCTGCGGGCCCGACAGGACGATCTCGCCCGCGTGGAACGGGTCCTTCAGGTCGCCAACGACCGGTCCGCCGACCCGGCCGCCCTGGACGCGGCGCGGCGGGAATTCGCCGACGCGGATCCGGCGCCCGCCTTCGACGCCGTGAGCCATGCCATCGACGCTACGGCGACCGAGGATGGCGACACGGTGCCGGCCGATCTGCGTCAACGCCAGGCCGTCCTGGCGGCACTGATCCAGGAGCGGGCCGACGCGCCCGACCGCGATGCCGGCGTGCGGGCACCGCGCGACCCGGAACCCGGGGCCACGGACCATCTGCCCGCCGTGACGGCGGCGCCGCCGGACAACGCCCCGCCCGTCACCGACGTGACCACGGCGGCCGCCGAGCGCCGTTCCGTGGCGGCCCTCGCCGGCGCCGACGCCGGCCGGCTGCCGCCGCACCTCCAGGACGCGACCACCGACGGCACGGGCCGGCTGGACGCCCTCGATCTGGCCCGGGTGGCGGTCGCCGGCGGGGAGGCCGTGCGCGCCGCCGCACGGGCCGAGATCCGGGAACGCGGCCCCGCCCTGCTGGTCGCCCTGGGCTGGCCGGACGGCGACGATGTCCTGTACCGCGACCGGATTACCGGCGAGGAACGTCCCCTGGCCGACCTGGATACGGCGCGCGCCGTCACGCGGTGGATGCCCGCCCGGGGCCGCAACACCACCCGGCGCGCCTGGCTGCGCGACCACCTGCACGCCCTCACCGCGAGCGACGAGGGGCGTGACCGGCTGCGGGCCGAGGCGGTCCCCGCCCTGGCGGAACTGGAACGCGACTTCGAGGAGAAGTTCCGGGCGTCAGTCCTTGACGAGGCGGAGGCTGCGCTGGGCCAGTACCCCGAGGTCATGAGCGAGGTTCGGGGGGACGAAGGCGAGACGCTGGGCGCCCTCCAGGAGGATCTACGGGCGGCAAAGGCCCAGATTCAGGAGGCCGAGGAGCAGATCGAAGAAGCCCAAGAAACTATTCAGGAAAGCCGGATTCCCGACGATGGGCTTCCAGAAGGGCGGGTGGAAGGACTCAAAACGAAGGCCGCCAACCTGCGGGACCAGGAGCGGGAGGTGCGCGAGCGGCACGCGGACCTAAAAGAGGCAGAGAAGAAAGAAGAGGAGGCCTGGGAGCGACTGCCCACAGGCACGGACAAGGAAGCGGCCGCAGGCATCGATCTACCCGAACTCGAAGAGGTCGAGACGCACGCCAAAGCCGTGCAGGACTTTCAGGGGCGGCGGGAGGCGTTCGAGACTGCCGAAGATCTGTTCGGGGATGTCTCCCCCGACACGCCGGTTGATACGCTTAGAGACGGCCTCAGACAACTCCACCGGTGGCTCCAGCGTCCCGATCCAGGCAGTCAGGAAGAGACTGCGCTTCAGAGATGGATCGTCCTCGCCTGCGGTCTACTCGTCGCGGTGGCTGGGGGAGCGCTGTTGCTTACGGGATCGGGAAATTTGATAATCGTAGGGGGGCTCCTGATCCTTCTCGGCGCATTAATTGTGGGGGCGGAATGGACGCGGCGCTCTGGCTCCGAGGAGGAGCCGAGCAACCAGCGGTCTCTCCACGAGAACGAATTTGGCCGTCTCGGTCTCGATGGGCCCGGCGAGTGGTCGCGCGAGGCAGTCGAAGACCGCGCCGACGCGCTCTTAGGGCAGCTCCGCGAAGCGGAGGTCGCCGCCGAAAAGCAAGAGACTTGGGAGCGCCTGCAGTCCAAGTACGAGGGGCTTGACGACACGGCGGAGAAGCTGGAGCATGAGCGTAAGCGTCTG
>CAJXLG010000309.1 GCA_913055885.1 uncultured Rhodospirillales bacterium | reverse complement strand
CCGCCACGGCGGGCAGGCGGTTCTCCACGATGGCCCGGAAGAGCGGCCGGTAGACGCGCCACGCCGGCCAGCCCGAGTCCCCCCAGGCCACCGCCTCGGCGATGCCGTCGATGTTGCCGGGATTTTGCGCCCGGTAGCGGCGCAGGGTGCCGCTCCGGTCGGCGTCGATCATCTCCAGCGCCACCACGGGCCGCATGCCCTTGTCCACGAGGCGGTTCAGAAAACCTGCCTGCCTGCGGTGGTGGGCGGGGTTGTCGTGTTTTTCCCCCAGGAGGACGTAGCGGGCGTTGGCGGCGCGGGCGGCGACGGCCCCGGGATCGACGAAGCGGCCGTCCGCCACGTCCCACAGCCGGCCCGCCAGGGGGTGGCCGAGCCCCTTCAGGGTCACGGGCGTGGCGGCCTTCTTGTCGCCGGTCTTCCTGTCGGGGGATTTCCTTTCGGCGGGTTGCTTCCCGGCGGGCCTGTCCGGCGCCGCCCCCTTGCGGGCGGGCGCCCAGTCCGATTGCTGACCGTCCTCGGCGGCCAGGGCCGTTGCCGGCAGGGCGAGGGCGACAACGGCGGCGAGAAGGCGTTTGGCAACAACCATGGCATCATCCCGGTGATGGATCGGCCCCGTCACTATAGGCAGCCACGGCCCTGCTGTCCAAAACCACGAACCCCGTGGCGCCGCCCGTCACGCCCGGCCTTCGACGGCGGGCGCCTGCGGCCCTGCCATTGGGCCGCCCTCCGGCGCCGCTTGCAGTTCCTCGAAGATCTCGTCGAAGGTGGGGGCGAGGCGGCGGAAGGCGGCCAGGATGTCGGGATCGAAATGTCCCGGATTCGTGCGGTTGTCGCCCTCCAGGATGATATCGCGGGCCGTGGCGTGGTCGAAGGCGGGCTTGTAGGGGCGGCGGCTGCGCAGGGCGTCGTACACGTCGCACAGGCTCATCATCCGTGCCTCCAGGGGGATGGCCTCGCCCGCCAGGCCGTCGGGGTAGCCCGTGCCGTCCCAGCGTTCGTGGTGGTGGCGGGCGATGCTGGCGCCCAGCCGCAGGTAGGGCGATTCGCCGCCGGTGAGGATCCGCTCCCCGATGACGGCGTGGGTTTTCATGGTGGTCCATTCCTCGGGCGTGAGCCCACCCGGCTTGAGCAGGATGGCGTCGGGAATGCCGATCTTGCCCACGTCGTGCATGGCGCTGGCGTGGTATATCCGATCGGCGAAGTCCTCGGACGTGTCCAGGGCGCGGCACAGGGTGCGGCAATAGTGGCTGATGCGGCGGATGTGGGCCCCCGTGTCCTCGTCGCGCCATTCGCCGGCACGCGTCAGGGCGAAGACCGTCTCCACCAGGGCTTCGCGCATTTCCGCCGTGCGCACCCGCACCCGTTCCTCGAGCCATTCCTTGGTGGTGCCCAGTTCGTGATTGCGGGCGCCGAGTTCCGCGGTCCGGGCGTACTGCTGCTGGCTCAGGCGGCGCCGCTCGATCAGGTTGCTCACGCGGGTGCGCAGCACCGGGGGCGCCACCGGCGTGGTCACCACGTCGTCGATGGTGGCCCAGGCATGCGGCCCCAGGTGTTTGACACCGTTGTTGGCGGTGATGAGGAGGACGGGCAGAAAGACGGGGCTGTGCTCCTTCTTGTGCGCCGCCAGGGCCGTTTCCAGCCGCCGGAACGTGCCGCCCTCCACGATGATGAGGTCCGGCGTCGTGGCCGGGCTTTCCCAGGGCGCCAGGACCGTGACGTCGTGGTCGCGCGCCAGGAAACGCTGCAGCATGGCGCCATTTTTCTGACCGTGCGGAATGAGGTGGATGCGCGCCATGGCTTGCCTCCTTTCGGGTTACGATTCCCGGGGAGCGGCCTCCGCCCCGTCGGCCGGCACGCCCCGGAGACCGTGCACCGGCCCGCCCACCTGCAGGCCGTAGGGCGTGATATCGAAGGCGCAGATCTCCTTTTTGAAATCGCTGCGGCGTTTCTTGAGGACGTTCAAGCATTTGTGGATGACGCCGCCGGCTTCCAGGTAGCGCAGGATGATGATGGTGTCGGCCAGGTAGCTGATGCCGTGGTCGGTGATGCCGGCATGTTCGGTGCCCACCACGGTGCCTGTCTCATTGGGCAGAAGCGCCGCCACCCCCATGTTGCTCAGGTAGCGCGTGAGGGCGTGCAGATGGAACGCCAGATTGTCGCTGGTGAGGGCCATGCGGTAGCCGGAGGTGCTGTCCAGCATGACGATCTGCGTGCCACGGCCTTCCACCTCCTCGCGCACCATGGCGGCGAACTCGTCGGCCGTGATGTTCAGCGGCTCGATCTCGCGCACAACCAGGACGCCGTTCTCCATCATGGCGCGGACCGGGATGTTGATGGCCTCGCAGCGGTCGATGAGGGTCTCGCGGCGCTCCTCGAACAGGAAGACCACGGAGCGCTGGCCCCGCCCCGCCGCCTCCTTCATGAACTGGACCCCCAGGGTCGTCTTGCCCGTGCCGGAGGGGCCGGCGATGACGATGCCCGTGCCGCGCTCCAGGCCGCCGCCCAGCATCCGGTCCAGCTCCGGCACGCCCGACGCCAAGAGTTCGGGGGTGGTGCGCCGGCCGTGTTCCTCCGGAATGATGCGGGGATAGACGGCCAGCCCGGTGGCGCCGATGCGCAGGGTATGCACGCCCGCCTGATAATCGGAGCCCCGGAACTTGCTCACGGCCAGCTCGCGCCGCTCGCTCACCTGGCTCACGCTGATGACGCCGTCCACCAGGAACTGGATGTCGTCGTCGGGGGCTTCCGGGCTCGCCTCCGTGGCGAGCAGGAGGGTAGCGCCCGTGGCCGTTATATACCGCATGAAGCCGAGCATGAGCTTGCGGAACTGGTAGGCGTCGGGCGTGAGGTAGCGGAACTGACTCACGGAATCGACGAAGACCCGGGCCGGCCGGCGCGACTCCACGAGCCGGATGATGTGGTCGGCGATGGGCTGCCATTCCACATCGGCGGGATCGAAGACGGTGTAGCTGTCCTCCTCGCGGAATGCCTGGGCGCCGGGCGCCAGGTCCAGGATGGTTGTTTCATCCAGGCCGACCCCCTGGCTGGCC
>CAJXLG010000308.1 GCA_913055885.1 uncultured Rhodospirillales bacterium | reverse complement strand
CTCTTGCAAGCCGGGGAGCCATCCACACATGGCGCCACCCGACGGGCGTTTGAGAAAACATGGGGAATGTCCTGCCGCGCGCCGCTTGTTCGGGGCACGCCGGCCCTGGTAGAAAGAAGGCTACATCCCCGCATCTTCGGGAGGAGCCATCGTGACCAGCCTTCTGCTTCTCATTCCGCTGGCGCTGCTCCTCGGCGGCCTGGGCCTGCTGGCCTTCCTGTGGGCCCTGAAGTCGGGCCAGTTCGACGACCTGGACGGCGCCGCCTACCGCATCCTGTTCGACGAGGACGAGCCGCGCACCGACGGCGGCGACGAGGCCCGCGACGATTCCGCGCCCCGGGAGTAGTCCGCCATGGAGGACGTGCGCCCCGCCACCTACGAAGACCTCTTCCACCTGCCCGAGACGGTGGTGGGCGAGATCATCGGCGGCGAACTGCACGCCCATCCACGGCCGCGGCCAAGGCACGCGGACACGAGCAGCGCCATCAACGTTTTCATCCGCGGCCCGTTCCACCACGGGCGCGGCGGTCCTGGCGGATGGCGCATCATCGTGGAGCCGGAACTGCACCTGGAAGCCGACATCCTGGTGCCCGACCTTGCCGGCTGGCGCCGCGAGACCCTGCCGGCCCTGCCGGAGACGGCCTGGTTCGAGACGGTGCCCGACTGGGTGTGCGAGGTGCTGTCGCCCGCCACCGTGCGGCACGACCGCCTGCGCAAGCTGCCGCGCTACGCGGCCCACGGCGTGGCGTGGTGCTGGCTGGTGGACCCGGACAGCCAGACCATCGAGGTTTTCCGGCTGTCGGGCGGCGAGTGGGTGCTGGCCGCCAACGCCGTGGGGACCGAGGGGGAGGCGGCCCTGCCGCCCTTCGACGCCGTGCCGCTGCCGCTGGCCGATCTGTGGGGGGCCTGAAGGTGCCGCCCGCCATTTTCTTTTGCGTGCGCGAACGATAGGCGGTACCAATGGCCCTGAGGGCTTGTGCAGGAGGGCCGCCGTGAGCACCACAGCCGCCACCCCCCGCGTCAATATCCCCGCCATCCGTGCCCGCAAAGGCGGTACGCCGCTGGCCTGCCTCACCGCCTACACCACCCCCGTCGCCCGCTGCCTGGACGACGCCGTGGACCTCCTCCTGGTGGGCGATTCGGTGGGCATGGTCCTGTACGGCATGGAGACCACGCTGGGCGTCCCCCTGGAGATGATGATCCAGCACGGCCGCGCCGTCGTGCGCGGCGCGGCCCGGGCGTGCGTCATCGTCGATATGCCCTTCGGCACCTACCAGGAATCCCCCGGCACGGCGTTCCGCAACGCCGCCCGCGTCATGGGCGAGACGGGGTGCAACGGCGTCAAGATCGAGGGCGGCCGGGAAATGGCGGAAACCGTGGCCTTCCTTGCGGCGCGCGGCGTGCCCGTCCTGGGCCACGTGGGCCTGATGCCCCAGTCGGTGCATACCGTGGGCGGCTATCGCGCCCAGGGCCGCGACCCGGAAACGGCGGCCCGCATCGAGGACGACGCCCGTGCCATTGCCGACGCCGGGGCCTTCGCCGTGGTCATCGAGGGCACGGTGGCGGAGGTGGCGGCGCAGGTGACGCGGGCCGTCCCCGTGCCCACCATCGGCATCGGCGCCTCCCCCGAATGCGACGGTCAGATCCTCGTCACCGAGGACATGACGGGGCTTTCGGGCGATTTCGTGCCGCGCCACGTCAAGCGTTACGCCAGCACGGGCGATGATCTGGAAGCGGCCGCCCACGCCTACGCCGAGGACGTGCGGCTGCGCCGCTTCCCGGCCCCGGAAAACCTCGTGGGCGGCGGAGGCGGCGGATGACGGGTCCCGTCACCGTGCGCAGCGTGGGGGCCCTGCGCGCGCAAACGGGGCAGTGGCGGGAGACCGGGGCCACCGTGGCCCTGGTGCCCACCATGGGGGCCCTTCACGACGGCCACCTGAGCCTGGTGCACAAGGCGAACGAGCTGGCCGACAGGGTGGTGGTGTCGATCTTCGTCAACCCGCGTCAGTTCGGCCCCGGCGAGGACTACGCGGCCTACCCCCGCGACGAGGCGGTGGACGCCGAGAATCTGGCGGCCGTCGGGGCCGACGCGCTGTATGCCCCGACGGTGGCGGAGATGTATCCCGACGGCTTCGCCACGACCGTGCACGTGGGCGGCCTCACGGACGATCTGTGCGGGGCCGCCCGTCCCGGCCATTTCGACGGCGTCGCCACCGTGGTGAGCAAGCTGCTCCTCCAGGCCCGGCCCGACGTGGCCGTGTTCGGCGAAAAGGACTATCAGCAGCTCCTGGTGATCCGCCGCCTGGTGCGCGATCTGGACATCCTCGTGAGCATCGTGGGCGCCCCCGTCGTGCGCGAGCCGGACGGCCTCGCCCTGTCGTCGCGCAACACCTATCTGACGGCGGATCAGCGGCGCGCCGCGCCCGCCCTGTACAAGGCCCTGTGCCGTGCCTCGGTGCGCCTGGAGGCGGGCGAGGGCGCCGCCGGCGTCCTGGCCGCGGCGCGCGACGAGGTGGTGGCGGCCGGTTTCGACGCCGTGGACTACCTCACCCTGCGCGATGCCGCCACCCTGGCGCCGCTGGACGCCGCCGACCGGCCGGCGCGCCTCCTGGCGGCGGCCCATCTGGGCGGGGCGCGGCTCATCGACAACGTGCCGGTGGCGCCGGCGGGAGAAGGCGCATGCTGACCACCGCCCGGAGCCGCCGCGCCATGGTGGTGGCGCCGCATGCCCTGGCGGCCGGCAGCGGGCAGGCGGTGCTGCGCGAGGGCGGCAACGCCCTGGAGGCGGCGGTGGCCATGGCGGCCACGGCGGGGGTGGTGCAGCCGCCCCTGGCCGCTCCCGGCGGCGACGGCGTGTGGCTCATCCATCAGCCGGGCGAGGCGCCCGTCGCCATCGACGCCACGGGCGCGGCCGCGGAAGCCGCCACCCCGGACGCCTACGCCGCCGCCGGGCACGCCGCCGTGCCCGAGCGCGGCCCGGCCGCCGCCGCCACCGTGGCGGGGGCCGTGTCGGGCTGGCAGGCGGCCCTCGACCTGGCGCGCCGGCGCGGCGGG
>CAJXLG010000307.1 GCA_913055885.1 uncultured Rhodospirillales bacterium | reverse complement strand
CACGACGGTGTGTTTCGTCCGGGCGTTGCCGACGAACAGGCCGTGGACGCACGCCGCGCCCCGGCACTCGGGAAAGCATAGGCAAACGGCGCCACGAGTCAACGTCCGAGTCGCGGCGCCCCTTGGCGCCGGGGCGGCACCCGGGCTACCGTGACCGCATAGGCGACCGGAGGAACCCCATGCGCATGCAGGCGGAATCGGCCGTCCTCGTCATCGTCGATGTGCAGGAGCGGCTGGCCCCCGAGATGGACGACCCGCGCGCCGCCATCTACGGCGCCGCGCATCTGGTTCAGATGGCGGGACGCCTGGGGGTGCCGGTGGTGCTCACGGAACAGCGGCCGGAGAGCCTGGGCCCCACCATGATCGACGTGCGCCAGGTGCTGCCCGAGGAGGCGGCGGTGGTCGCCAAGACGGCCTTCGCCGCCACGGACGCGCCGGCCTTCGCCGAGGCGCTGGCGGCGCGGGGGGCGGTGCAGGCCGTGGTGGCCGGCGTGGAGGCGCACGTCTGCGTCCTTCAGACGGCCCTCGGCCTGCGTGACGCGGGCGTCCAGCCCTTCGTGGTGCGCGACTGCTGCTCGGCGCGGCGGCCGGCCGACGCCGACGCCGCGTGGGCGCGCCTCACGGCCAACGGCATCGACACGGTGACGCGCGAGATGGTCGCCCACGAGTGGCTGCGCGACGCCACCGCTCCGGGCTGGCGGGAGATCACCGGCAGCCTGTCATGAGCCATCGGCAAACCCTCGTCCTCCTCCCCGGCATGCTGTGCGACGCCGCCCTGTGGCGGCATCAGGTGAACACCCTGGACGACGTTGCCGACATCCATGTGGGCGACCTCACGCGTCACGACAGCATCGGCGCCATGGCGCAGGCGGTGCTGGAGGCCGTGACGGGGCCCTTTGCTCTGGCCGGGCTGTCCATGGGCGGCTACGTGGCGTTCGAGATCCTGCGGCGGGCGCCGGAACGGGTGACCCGCGTGGCCCTCCTGGACACGGCGGCGCACGGCGAGCCCACGGAGGGCCGGCGGCGGCGCGCCGCCCTCATCGACCTGTCGCGCCAGGGCCGTTTCAAGGGCGTCACGCCGCATCTCCTGCCCAGCCTGGTGCATCCGCGCCATGAGAACGATCCCACGGTGCGCGACACCGTGCTCACCATGGCGGAACGGGTTGGCCACGCCGCCTTCGAGCGCCAGCAGCGCGCCATCATGAACCGTCCGGACAGCACCGCCGACCTGCCCGGCATAACGCGGCCCGCCCTGGTGCTGTGCGGCCGCGAGGATGCCGTCACCCCGCTTGCCGTGCACGAGGAAATGGCGGCCGCCCTGCCGCGTGCCTTCCTGGTTCCCGTGGAGGATTGCGGCCATCTCGCGCCGCTGGAGCAGCCCGCCGCCGTTAGCGCCGCGCTGCGTTTGTGGCTCCAGGTTTCGTGACGAACCCTGGTCCCGGTTATCCGTGTTTCGCGCTATGGTAAGCGGCGCCTTCCTGTGCTAACTTGCAGCGCACGCTAAAGTCGAAGCGGGGGTGGACATGGCTAACCGCAAGCTCCGGAGCACACCCATCGATGCCCATGTCGGGGGACGGGTGCGCATGCGCCGCCTCCACCTCGGCCTGAGCCAGGAACAGCTCGGCCGCGCCGTGGGCGTGACGTTCCAGCAGATCCAGAAATACGAAAGCGGCGCCAACCGCATCGGCGCGGGCAAGCTCTACGAACTCGGGCAGGCCCTCAACGTGCCGGTGGGCTTTTTCTACGACGACATGCCCGACGACGTTTCACGCTCGGCGGACGCGGCGCCGCCGGCCGATCCCCTGCCGGCGGAACTGGCCGATTCGGACGGACGCGGCCGGCGCGAGATCCTGGAGCTGGTGCGCGGCTACAGCCGCATCGACAACCCCCGCATCCGCCGCTGCATGGTCACCCTGGCCAAGGCGCTGGGCGGCGATTCGCAGGAAGCGGCGGTGGAGACGGTGAACGCCGGCGAATGACCCCGGGGGCGGCGCTCGGACGGGGGCTTCAGAAGCGTATCCGCAGGGCCGTCTGGTCGTCGATCGGATGCCGCGTCAGCCGCCCCATGAGGGCGTCCAGCAGCCGGGCGAAAGGCGTCGAGCGCGGTCCCGCATCGGCCGGAAGATTGCCGCGCGCGGAGACCAGGGGTCGCCTGCCGTTGCACAGCACGGCGAGGGCGGGAATGCCGTCGCGCGCCGCGCCCCCTTGCGCGGTCCCGCGACACGCCGCGGCCGGGGCGCGCTCGGCCGTGTCGCCGCCCAGGACCACCACGAAGCGGGTCCCGTTGCCGGCCTGATCCGTGTATTCGGGCCGCGGCGGGGGCCCGCGCTCCGCCAGCACCTTGGCCGCGCGCTGCCATACCGCCCTGTCGTCCGCGGCATAGGGGTTGCCGCGCACCACCAGCGGCATGGTGCCGTCGCGGACCGCACCCCGATAGAAATCCAGCGCCGCGTCATGGTGAAGGCGCGGCGCCTCCACCGTGGGCGCGCTGCACGCGGCCACGCCGCCGACGAGAAGCAGGGACGGCAAAAGGGTGCGCAACCGGCGCATGGGGCGTCTCCCGAAGCAGCGATATCAACAACTTGACATGAGTGTTTCACGCCTTCCCCGGGCCGGGCAAGGGCCGCGTCATGCCTCCGGGGCGGCCGTTTCCACCAGCCGGCGGTACTGCTCCAGCACGGCGTCGCGGGCCAGCGCCAGGAAATCGGCGCCGTGTTCGGGTGTTGCCAGGCCGGGGTCGGAGCCCATGCGGCCGTCGGGGAAGCGCCGGCGGAAGTCGCGCGCGTCGTGGAAGGTGGTATCCGTGCCCGCCGGGCCCTCCAGCAGGGCCGGGTCCTTGATGTGGTCGGGATACAGATGCTGCACGAGGGCGATTTCCGCCGCCGTGGCGTGGTGGCCCTCCCTGTCGCCGTAAAGCGCCTCCGCCCTGCGCGCGACCGGGCCCAGGACGTACCAGTTGGCGACATCGAAGGCGAGCGTCGGGGCGCCGGCCGCGTTGTTCGCCGTGTGGATCTCGCCGATGGCCGATTTGAGCGGCGCGATGTTGCCGCCGTGGCCG
>CAJXLG010000306.1 GCA_913055885.1 uncultured Rhodospirillales bacterium | reverse complement strand
GTCGGCGAAGGCCACCGCCGCCTTCACCACCGCCGGGTCGTCGCGTTCGGCCTCCGTGGTCACGGGCGCCACCAGGGGGGCGATGGCCGCCACGCCGGGATCGCCGCGCGCCGCCACGGCCTCCGCCGCGCCCGCCGTGTCGGCGTGGATGACGGCATGCACGCCCAGCCGGCGCAGCAGGTCGCGGCACTGGTTGAGGGCGTGCACGTGGCTGTGCACCTCCCGGATGTCTTCCACGCCCACGCCCGGCAGGGCGAGCAGGTGGTGTTCCACGCGCTGGAAGTGCTCGCCCACGATATAAAGCCCGGAATCCGGCAGCAGGTGGTGGACGTCGGCGACGCGCCCGGCCACGGAATTCTCCACCGGCACCATGGCGCAGGAGGCCTCGCCATCGCGCACGGCCGCGAAGGCGTCCTCGAAGGTGGCGCAGGCCTTGGGCGTCAGGTGGGGATGGGCGGCCCGGCAGGCGAGATGGGAATAGGCCCCGGGATGGCCCTGGAAGGCGATGGTGGTCTCGGGCATGGGTCTAATTTCCGGCAAGCAGGGTACGCGCCCGGTCGAGGTGCGCCGGAGTATCGACACCCAGGGGCACGGTGTCAACGAAGGCCGCGTCCAGGCGCATGCCCGCCTCCAGGGCGCGCAGCTGCTCCAGCTTCTCGCGCTGCTCCAGCACGCCCGGCGCAAGCGACACGAACCGCCGCAGGGCCTCGCGGCGATAGGCATACAGGCCGATGTGGTGGTAGCGGGGCCCGTCCCCCCAGGGAATGGTGGCGCGGCTGAAATAGAGGGCGCGCCCGATGGAGGCCCCGTCGGCGAAGGCCACCGCCGCCTTCACCACCGCCGGGTCGTCGCGTTCGGCCTCCGTGGTCACGGGCGCCACCAGGGTGGCGATGGCCGTTTCCGGATCGGCTTCCAGCGGCGCCAGGACGCGCCGAATCACCGCCGGGTCGATGGCGGGCAGGTCGCCCTGGACGTTCACCACCACGTCGTACCCGCCGTCGGGGTCGCGCGCCTCCACGGCCTCGTGGACGCGGTCGGAGCCCGACGGGTGGTCCTCGCGGGTGTGCACGGCCTCGCCGCCGGCCACGCGCGCCGCCTCGGCGATGCGCGGATCGTCGCAGGCCACCAGCACCGGCCCGGCATCCGCCGCGCGGGCACGCTCCAGGACGTGGGCGATCATGGGGCGGCCGTTGATCTCCGCCAGCGGCTTTTCCGGCAGCCGGCTGGCCTTGAGTCGGGCCGGCACCACGACGATGGGCGACAGGGCCATGACGCTTCCTCCTTGTGATCGCACGTGTCGCAATGTTGGACAGGCATAACCGAAGCGGGTAGCATCTGCCCACCCCGCCCGCGCCGTGCCCGCACGGTGGTCCGGGCGCTGTCCGTCAAGGGAGGAACAACAAAACGGGGGAGGCGATGCGCTGCATCTTCAACCTTATTGCTTCCGTCGTCCTGGCCGTGCTGCTGGTGCTGGTCGTGAACATCGTGGGCGACGCCATCTATCCCACACCCGGCGGCATGAAGTCCGCCCACGCCACGGCCGAGCAGAAGGCCGAAAAGGCCGAGCAGGAGGCCGAGAACGAGGCCCTCGCGGAGGCCGAGGAAAGCGCCGACACGGCCTCGGCCGAGGAAGCGCGGGAAGCCGAGAAGGAGGCCGAGAAGAAGGCGGAAAAGGAAGCCGAAAAGGCCGACAAGGCGGAGGAGACCGCCGGGGCCGATTCCGGCGGCGACAAGAGCTTCGCCGACATGGTGGCCGCGGCCGATCCCGCCGCCGGCAAGAGCGCCACCACCCAGTGCAAGGCCTGCCACACCTTCAAGAAGGGCGGCGGCAAGCGCATGGGCCCCAACCTGTACGGCGTGGTGGGCAGCAAGAAGGCTTCCGTGGAAGGCTTCAGCTACTCCCAGGCGCTCAAGGACCTGGGCGGCAAGTGGACCGTCGAGGCGCTCAGCGGCTATCTGAAGAACCCGTCCGGCTTCGCCCCGGGCAACAAGATGGCCTTCGGCGGCATCAAGGACGACCAGAAGCGGGCCGCCGTCATCGCCTACCTGAAGAGCCTGTCCGACTGATATGACAGGCACGGACGCCGCCGATTTCGTCCCCCTGGCCGAGCGACTCGCGGCGGCCAGCGGGGACGTCATCCGGCCCTTCTACCGGGCCGGCGTCGCGGTGGACGACAAGGCGGACGACAGCCCCGTGACGGTGGCCGACCGCGAGGCGGAGGCGGCCATGCGCGCCGTCCTGGCCCGCGACGTGCCCGAACACGGCATCCTGGGCGAGGAATACGGCCCCGAGCGCACCGACGCCGAGTGGGTCTGGGTTCTCGACCCCGTGGACGGCACCAAGGGCTTCATCACCGGCCTGCCCACCTTCGGCACCCTCATCGCCCTGTGCCGCCACGGCCGGCCCGTGCTGGGCATCATCGACCAGCCCGTGAGCGGCGACCGCTGGGTGGGCTGCGAGGGCCGCACCACCACGCTCAACGGCCATGTCGTGCACACCCGGGCCTGTCCCGACGCCGGCCGGGCGACGCTGCTCGCCACCAGCCCCGAGATGTTCCGGGGGGCCGACGCCGCCCCTTGGCAGCGCCTGGAACAGGCGGTGAAGATGCGGCGCTTTTCCGCCGACTGCCTGGCCTACGGGGTGCTCGCCGCGGGCTTCGTGGACCTGGTGGCGGAGGCCGACCTGCAGCCCTACGACTACTGCGCCCATGTCCCGGTGGTGGAAGGGGCCGGCGGCCGCATCACCGACTGGCAGGGCCATCCCCTCACCATGCACTCGGACGGCCGCGTCCTGGCGGCGGGCGATCCGGCGCTTCACGCGGCCGCGCTGGCCCTGCTCGCCTGAACGGGGCCGGCCCGGCTCACCGCTTGGCCGTCTTCTCCATGAGCAGGGGGTGGCGCACCCGGTCGCCGGGTTCCAGGTCCAGGCGCTCGGCCGTGCCCGCCTTCACCTCCAGGACGGCCTTCACCGGCCCCCCCGAGCGGATGACCCGGGTGGAGTTGGGGGCGGCGTGATGCTCGATGCGCGCCACCGTGCCGTCCGCTTCCAGGAAGATCATGTCCAGC
>CAJXLG010000305.1 GCA_913055885.1 uncultured Rhodospirillales bacterium | reverse complement strand
GCATCGGGCGGCGCGCTTTTCCTGGCCTGAGCCTAACGACACCGGCGCGCAGCCATCGACTCCGTGCAAAATCCGGGCTAGAAACATGACGCCGCACGGCGCCCATCGAAGTGGCGGGATTCCGGACACAAGCCCTTTTGCACGCACGATTCGTGGCGTGTAGGATGGGGGTACCGACAGCAACACGGAGGACGGCATGCGTTTCGCGGGCATGACGGCCCTGATGGCGGCCGCGCTCCTGGCCGGCAGCGCCGCCGCCGAGGACAAGACCGAATTCGCGCGGGGCGGGGCCTTTCCCACGGAGCCGCAGCAAACGACATCCCCCTCCGGATCGCCGCAGCCGGACATGCCCGACGTTCCGGGCACGAACGAGCCGGACAAGGCGGTGCCGGCGCCCGACACACGGGCCGGGGCGGCCGGCGACACGCCGCGCCCGGAGCTGCCCGAGGGCCGCGCCAACGGGTTCGAGCTGGGCGGCGCCGGCGGCTTCAACCTGCCCGCCGGCCCCAACCGCGGTCGGCCCATGCCCGGGGACGAGGGGTAGCGGCCGGGGGCTTGCGCCGCCAGCCGCCGCCCGTGCTAGGCTGCGTCACGCGCTGACCGCCGCCATCGCATCTGGACGCACCATGCTCGACACCCGCCGACGCTTCCGGCCGGGCATTGTCCCGGCCGCCCTTGCCCTCGCCCTGGTCGTGGCCGGCTGTGCCGGCGACAGCACGGACAGCTACAAGGAAGAGCCGGTCGCCGACCTCTACAACAAGGCCATGGACCGCATGGAGGGCGGGGACTACAAGGAGGCGGCCGAGTCCTTCGACGAGGTGGAGCGCCAGCACCCCTACTCCGTCTGGGCCACCAAGGCGCAGCTCATGGCCGGCTACGCCCACTATGAGGCGAACCAGTACGACGAGGCCATCATCGCCCTGGACCGCTTCATCGAGCTGCACCCGGGCAACGAGGACATCGCCTACGCCCATTACCTCAAGGCCCTGTGCTACTATGAGCGCATTTCCGACGTGGCGCGCGACCAGAAGATGACCCGTCAGGCGCGCGACGCCCTCAAGCGGGTGGTGCGCCGCTTCCCGGAATCCGACTACGCCCGTGACGCCCGCATCAAGCTGGACCTGACGCGCGACCACCTGGCCGGCAAGTACATGACCATCGGCCGCTTCTACGAGCAGAAACAACACTATCTCGCGGCCATCAAGCGCTACCGCACCGTGGTCAAGAAGTTCCAGACCACCTCGCATGTGCCCGAGGCGCTGCACCGGCTGGTGGAGACCTACCGGGCCCTGGGCATGATGGCGCAGGCCCGGCGCGCCGCCGCCGTCCTGGGCCACAACTATCCGGGCTCCGAGTGGTACCAGCGGTCCTACCGGCTCCTGAAAAAGAACGTGGCGCGGGCCGAGGGCGAGGACAGCTGGCTCGGCCTGCCGTTCTAGGGCGGAGGCGGCATGCTGGCGAGCCTGTCCATCCGAGACATGGTCCTGATCGACCGCCTGGACCTGGAATTCGGCCCCGGGCTCAACGTCCTCACGGGCGAGACGGGCGCCGGCAAATCCATCCTGCTGGATTCCCTGAGCCTCGCCATCGGCGCCCGCGCCGATTCCAACCTGGTGCGCCACGGCGCCAAACAGGGAACGGTGACGGCCGCCTTCGACGTGCCGCCCGACCATCCCGCCCGAAAACGCCTGGAAGACCAGGGCCTCGACGCCGACCCCGACGACCCCGTCACCGTGCGCCGCGTGGTGAACGCCGACGGCCGCAGCCGCGCCTACGTCAACGACCAGCCCGCCTCCGTCGGCCTCCTGCGCACCCTGGGCGAGGTGCTCCTGGAGATCCACGGCCAGTTCGAGAGTCACGGCCTCCTCAACCCCGCCACCCATCGCGGCGTGCTGGACGCCCTGGGCGGCCTGGAGGACGGACTCCGGGCCACGCGCGACGCCTGGCAGGCGTGGCGCAGGGCCCATGCCGACTACGCCGAGGCGCGCGACACCCTGGACAGGGCGCGCGCCGAGGAGGACTGGCTGCGCCACGCCGTGGAGGAGCTCGCCACCCTCGACCCCCGGCCCGACGAGGAGGAAACCCTGTCGGCGCGGCGCAACACCCTCATGCACGCCGAAAAGGTGGTGGAGGCCATGAACACGGCCTACGCCGAGCTTACCGGCGAGCGCGACCCGGAAGGCACGCTCCAGGCGGCGCGCCGCCGCCTGGAGGCCGTCGCCGACAAGGCCGAGGGCCGGCTGGACGAGGTCATCGGCGGCCTGGACCGGGCGGCCGTGGAGCTGGCCGAGGCCACCGCCAACCTGGAACGCGCCAGCAGTTCCGTGGACCTGGACCCGGGCCAGCTCGAGGAAGTGGAGGACCGCCTGGTGGCCCTGCGCGACGCGGCGCGCAAGTACAACGTCGCCGTCGCCGACCTGCCCGCCCACCGCGAGGCCCTGGAAGAGCGCCTGCACGCCATCGACCAGGGGGGCGACCAGCTGGCCGCCCTCGCCCGCGCCGAGGAAGAGGCCCGGGCCGGGTACGAGCAGGCGGCGCGCGCCCTGTCGGAAGCGCGCCGGGCCGCCGCGGCGGAGCTGGACGAGGCGGTGGCCGCCGAGCTGCCGCCCCTCAAGCTGGACCGGGCGCGCTTCACCACCGTCGTCGAGGAACAGGACGAGGCCAACTGGTCGGCCGACGGCATGGACCGCGTGGAGTTCCGCATCGCCACGGTGCCCTCGGCGCCGCCCGGGCCCATCGCCCGCGTCGCCTCGGGCGGCGAGCTGGCCCGGCTCATGCTGGCCCTCAAGGTCATCCTGGCGCGCACCAGCCCCGTGCCCAGCCTGGTCTTCGACGAGGTGGACACGGGCATCGGCGGCGCCACCGCCCAGGCCGTGGGCGGGCGCCTGGCGCGCCTGGCGGACGGCCTCCAGGCCCTGGTGGTCACCCACTCGCCCCAGGTGGCGGCGCGCGGCACCCACCACTACGTGGTGGAAAAGCTGGACACGGACGACGGCACCGTGCGCACCAGCGTCGCGCCCCTGGCCGACGACGGCGAGCGCCGCGAGGAAGTGGCGCGCATGCTGGCCGG
>CAJXLG010000304.1 GCA_913055885.1 uncultured Rhodospirillales bacterium | reverse complement strand
TACCGGACACTACGGCCCGCCAGGCCGGCAACGACCGATACCGGAAACTGTACCGGACACTACGGCCCGCCAGGCCGACAATGGCCGACACCGACAACTACACCGGACACTACGGCCCGTCGGATCGGCAACGACCGACACCGGAAACTATGATAGCGTTTGGCCGCGGAACGCTTGCAGGCGCTTGCGAACGCGCGCCCAAGCGTCGCTGTCCAGCTCGGGCGATACGGCCGCCAGCACCTCAAGGCCGTGCCGCACTGGCCCGCCTGTCGGCGCGCGTAGCGCCCGGCTGACGCTCGGCTGATCGGCGCCGATGAGCGCAGCAATGTCGGCTTGCCGCCCGACGTGAGCCCGGAGAGCACCTTTGAGGGTAGGTTGATCGTCACTCATGGGCTGTATGATACCCGAGCAAAGCATATGTGTCCACGTTATATTTTGCCCTTGACCCGCTTATAACACGGCGTTATAAATGGGGGTATCTACAGGGCGGAAACGGCCGCCAGCCGGGCCACAGAGGAGAACGAAGCCATGACGGAAGCACGCTACTACCGAGTCGTCAGCACCCTACCGGTGCTGCCACTGACAACCGCCCACACCACCCCCGAAGAAGCGTGGAACGCATGGGCGCGAAAAGCCGAGCGCGCCGGCTACGACGTCGGCACGGCGCGGGCTGCCGCCACCCCCCGTCTCGCGGCGGGCACCACCCGCCGGGCCGTTGAAGAAGGTGCGGATGTATCGGAAGGAAGCGGCCGGATCGGCAACGGCCGCTGGTGGCTGACCACTTGCAACGCCGAAGAAGCTGATGCCGACAACATGTAACGAGCGGCGCCCGTAGGCGCCCCGCTATCGCAAGCAACGGAGGATCGAACATGACGGAAGCCAGCTACCCGACCGGCCGCCAGCCGTTCAGTTACAGCCACATGATTGCCGTGGCGCAACGGCAATACGAACGGCTGTCGGACAAGAGCAAGTGCAAGCTCACGCGGGGCCCCTACTACATCGAGGGCGGCATGCTCTATGGCGCCTGGAACGACGCCAGCGCCGGCCCGTGCTACGCGCCGCTGCGCGGCGCTCACCGCGAGCCCAGGCGGCCGCTGCCATGACGTGGACGTATTGCGCGCTTTATGCGGCGGCCGGCTTGACCGTGCCGGCCGCCGCCCACCTCCATAACGTCAGCGATCATACGGTCCGGGCTTGGCTCGATGGTGTGGAGATCCCGCCACAGGCCGCCATCGACGCAGTGGCCGACCTGCTACGCAGGATCGACCACACGGTTGACGAGACGCTGCACCTCGTCGCCGACCAAGCGCCCGATCCAAGCGGCGGCACCGTGCAACTCGGCGTGGCTGTAGACGACGCCGAGGCGCGGACGCTCGGCTGGCCGGGGGCTGGCGTGCATCGGACCGTTATCGGGCAAGCAGCGGCTGCGCTGATGCATGACGGGTACAGCGTCGATATCGTGCCGCGCGGTTCAACGCCCGAAAGCGCGGCCGCCGCTGACCAGCACGGCGCATGATCGGGAACCACTCTGAAATTCAGAGACGGCATTCAGAGACGGAGGCGCCACTGCCGGAAACACAAAGCCCGCCAACCCCTTGAGTTGGCGGGCCCTGTGTTGGTGCGCCCGGGAGGATTCGAACCCCCAGCCTTCTGATCCGTAGTCAGACGCTCTATCCAGTTGAGCTACGGGCGCGTCGCCGCTTGTCCCCCGGCCGCGTGGTCCGTGCGACCCGGGCCCCCGCGCCGCCGGGAATGCGGAATCTAGGACAGGCAGGCGCACCGGTGCAAGAGAAAAATTCGCTTTTCCGGTGGCTTGGGCGAAGATCACGCTTGTCCGGGCCGGCCCCATCCCTTACCATCCCATTCCGAGCCAGGGGGGCGCGTGTAATTGTTGTCGAGTTCTGCACTATACGCATCGCGCCGGCTTGGGACGAAAAAATCAAGGTGCGTTCTGCCAATGACTCGTATCACGTTCCGCGTTGCACTTGTTTCCCTCGGCCTGGTTCTCGGGGGCTGCTCCTTCAGCTCGGACGCGCTCCTGCCCGCCATGTCGGGGGAAGGGGACGGCGGCCAGACCGCGCAGGAAAAGGCCGGCGACTCAGACAAGCAGCAACCACAGAAGGGCCAGGGGGGCACCGAGGTCGCCATTCCCAAGTCGGAAGGCGAGAAGGGCGGACAGCCTCTTTTCTCCGCGCGGCCGCCCGAAATGGGCGACACCAACTTCCAGCCGCCGGGCGTTTCCCGGATCCAGCCCACGAACACCTACGTGGGCAAGAAGGTGGCCCGCATCCAGCAGGACCTCAAGGACCTCCAGGCCACCATCCGCAAGCAGAACCAGAAGCTCCAGAGCATCCGCCAGAAGACGGCCCAGGACGCCCAGCGCTTTCACGGCACGGTGGCCGCCATTAACGCGCGCCTGCAGGTGGGCACCACCCCCGGCAACCCCATCCTGACCCGCCAGTGGCGCAAGGCCCAGGAACAGCTCGGCGCCATCGCCGACGACATCGACGCCATGAACAATCTGTCCCAGCAGGTGGCCGACACGGCGGCGATGGGGGGCTACATCCTGGAAGCCGTGGAGGCGGCGAAGACCCTGTCGGGCGCCGTCAAGGCCGACCACCAGCACCTCGCCGCCCTGAAGGACGACACCAACCAGACCATCGTCCTCATCGAGCGCCTGCAGACGGAGCTTCAGGAAGACATCAGCCGGCAGCAGGAGTACGTCGCCAACGAGCGCGACAACCTCAAGACCCTGTCGCTCGCCATCAAGAACGGCGAGCTGTACGGCCCCAGCTTCACCAACCAGATCGAGGCGCGCGAAAGCGGCCGCGCGCGACCGCGCCCGCGCGGGCGCAGCACCGGCGGCAGCACCAGCCGCCGCCGCGACACCGGCCCCACGGCGCCGGGCGCCGGCGCCGCCGGCGGCGGCCTGCCGCAGGACGAGCCGCTGGTGGTGGTCCGTTTCAAGCAGCCCAACGTCAAGTACGAACAGGCCCTGTTCAACGCCGTGAACCGGGCCCTGGACCGCCGCCCCGAGGCGCGGTTCGAGGTGGTGGCCGTGTCGCCGGCGGGCGGCGGCTCCGATCTCAAAGCCGGAACG
>CAJXLG010000303.1 GCA_913055885.1 uncultured Rhodospirillales bacterium | reverse complement strand
TGGCCCGTGCGCGTGGCCCTGCTGGGCGAGCGCGACCGGCTGAAGGGCGATGCCGCCCTCAACGCCGAACGCTGGACCGGCGAGGTCGTCCCGCTGGAGGAGGCCGCCCTGGACGGCGCGGGCGTCGTCATCGACGCCCTCTTCGGGGCGGGGCTGGGGCGGCCGCTGGAGGGCGCGCCGTACGACGTGGTGCGCGCCGTGGCGGACCGCCGGCTGCCCTGTGTCGCGGTGGACATCCCGTCGGGGGTGCACGGCGACACGGGCGCCATCCACGGCACGGCCCCGGCCTGTGACCTGACCGTCACCTTTTTCCGCCGCAAGCCGGGGCACCTGCTGTATCCGGGGCGGGCGCGCTGCGGCCGCGTGGTGGTGGCGGACATCGGCATCCCCGAGGCCGTTCTGTCCGACATCGCGCCGGGGACGGCGGCGAACGAGCCGGCCGTCTGGGCCGGCGGCTTCCCGCGCCCCGATCCCGCCAGCCACAAGTGGTCGCGCGGCAGCCTGGTGATCGGTGGCGGCCGGCGGGTCACGGGGGCGACACGGCTGGCGGCGCGGGCCGCGCGCCGCGTCGGCACCGGCCTGGTGACGGTGGTGGCGCCGTCGGAAAGCTTCCAGGCCTACGCCCTGGATCAGGCGGGCCTGCTGGTGCAGCCCGTGGACCACGTGGCCGACTTCTTCGACGTGGTGAGCCACGAACGCCACCACGCCCTCCTGGTGGGCCCGGGGCACGGGGTGGACGACCACGCCCGCACCCACGTCGCGGAGATGCTGCGCACGGGCAAACCCGTGGTCCTGGATGCCGACGCCCTGACCACCTTCGCCGACGCGCCCCAGGACCTGTTCGAGCGTCTGCACGGCGGCTGCCTGCTCACGCCCCACGACGGCGAATTCGCCCGGCTGTTCGAGGCAACGGGCGACCGCCTGACGCGCGCCCGGGCGGCGGCGCAGGCATGCGGCGCCACGGTGCTGCTGAAGGGTCCGGACACGGTGGTGGCGGCACCCGACGGCCGCGCCGTTATCAACACCAACGCGCCGCCGGACCTGGCGACGGGCGGCAGCGGCGACATCCTGTCGGGCCTGGCCGCCGGCCTCATGGCGCAGGGCATGGCGCCCTTTCATGCCGGTGCCGCGGCCGCGTGGCTCCAGGGCGCGGCGGCCGGGCGCCTGGGCGCCGGGCTCATCGCCGAGGACCTGGCCGAGACCCTGCCGGCCGTCCTGGCCGGCCTGACGGAGGGTGCGCCATGAAGGCGGAAAGCGGCGGCACGAACGGCGTCTGGAACCGCACCCTGGCGGGGCTGCGCACGGCCTGGCGCGACCTGTCGCGCAAGGGGCGCGACAGCGGCCCGGGCAGCGGCGGCCACCAGGGCATCAGTCCCGACCTGCCCGACGCCGAGTTGCCGGTGATGCGTCAGCGCATGACGGACTGCCTTGAGGGCCGTGGCGGCGAGGTGTCGGCGCGCGCCCGCGCCGCCGACCTCGGGCGCACCTACCTGAACCTGGACGCGACGGGCCGGGCGCGCTTCCTGCGGCTGCTGGCGCAGGAGTTCGATGTGGACCCGGCCGCGGTGGACGCCGCCGTGGAGGCGCGACGGGCGGCGGGCGACGACTCGGAGCGGCGGGCCGCCCGGCGCCAGTTGGCGCGTGCCCTGCGTGCCCCGTGGTTGGACCTGCTCACGCAGTTCAACGCCCTGCCGCAGGGGGTGAAGTTCCTGGTGGACCTGCGCGCCGACCTGCTGCCCCTGACGCGCGACGATCCCGACCTCAGGGCGCTGGACGCGGATCTCAAGCAGCTCCTGACGAGCTGGTTCGATGTGGGCTTCCTGTCGCTTCACCGCATCACGTGGCGGTCGTCGGCGCTCGTCCTGGAGAAGATCATCGCCTACGAGGCGGTGCACGCCATCCAGAGCTGGGACGACCTCAAGGACCGCCTCGATTCGGACCGCCGGCTGTACGCCTTCTTCCATCCGGCCATGCCGGAGGAGCCGCTGATCTTCGTGGAGGTGGCGCTGACGCGCGGGCTGGCCGACAGCATCCCCAACCTGCTGGATGCCAGCGCCCCGGCGGAAGACCCGGAGAACGCCGACACGGCCGTTTTCTACTCCATCTCCAACGCCCAGAAGGGCCTTACCGGCATCAGCTTCGGCAACTTCCTCATCAAGACGGTGGTGCAGGAGCTGCGCCGCGAGTTCCCGCAGCTCGCCACCTTCGCCACCCTGTCGCCGGTGCCGGGTTTCCGGCGCTGGCTGGAAGGGCAGATCGAGGCGGGGGATTCCCAGCTCCTCAAGCCGAACGAGCACAAGGCCCTCAAGGGCCTGGCCCACGGCCGCGCCGCCAAGGGCAGCCTCAAGGCCTTCCTGGAAGACCGCTCATGGCCCGAGGACGCCGCCGTGGCCACCGCCCTGAGGGAGCCTCTGACGCGCCTGTGCGCCCGTTATCTGGTGCAGGAGAAGCGCGACGACGGCCGCGCCCGCGATCCGGTGGCGCACTTCCATCTGTCCAACGGCGCGCGGGTGGAGCGCATCAACTGGATGGGCGACCCGTCGGCCAAGGGCCTGGAGCAGGCATGCGGCCTCATGGTGAACTACCTCTACGACCTGGACCACATCGAGGCGAATCAGGAGACCTACACGGGGAGCGGGCACGTGATCGCCTCCAACCAGGTGAGGAATCTCCTGAAGGCGTGATGGCATGAGTCTCGCCGACACCATCCGCCAGGCCCTTCAGGACCTCGACCCCGACCGCGCCGAACACCTCGCCGGCCTGGCCGAGCAGGTGGAGGCGGGGACGGGCGGGAATGTCGCCGACGAGGACGAAGCGACCCGCAAGGCCCGCCTTGAGGCGCAGATCCGGGCCCTCAAGGACGGGGAAGGGTAGGCCGGGGCCGGGGAGCGATACCGTGGCCGGGCCGGGAGCCTCCGGCTCACGCCCGGCCGGGCACGGCCCGGCCGGGCGCTTCCGGATGGCAGGGCCGCCGGTCGGCCCTCTGGATCACTCCTTCACGTCGGGCAGGGGATCCGGGGCCGGCCTGCCCATGTTGAACTGGGTGATCTGCTGGCCCAGGCGCGTCTGCACCACGCCGGGGGCCAGGCCCTTGGAGAACAGCAGGATGT
>CAJXLG010000302.1 GCA_913055885.1 uncultured Rhodospirillales bacterium | reverse complement strand
TGCTCACCGCCCAGGCCATCCTCACCCACCACCGCGAGGCCGGCGAGGGCCAGCAACAGCAGCAGGGCCAGCAGCAACAGGGCCAACAGCAGGGCCAGGGCGGCGAGGAAGGCGACATGCTGCCCGGCGTCAAGTGGATCATCGCCGTCGCCTCCGGCAAGGGCGGCGTGGGCAAGTCCACCACGGCCGCCAACCTGGCCCTGGCGCTGGCCAACGACGGCCTGCGCACGGGGCTTTTCGACGCCGACATCTTCGGCCCCTCCATGCCCCGCATGCTGGGCATCAACGAACAGCCGCGCTCGCCCGACGGCCACGTGCTCATGCCGCTGGAGGGCCACGGCGTGAAGACCATGTCCATCGGCTTCCTGGTCGAGGAGGACGCCCCCATCATCTGGCGCGGCCCCATGGTCATGGGCGCCCTGGAGCAGATGATGCGGGACGTGTCGTGGGGCGAGCTGGACGTCATGGTCATCGACATGCCGCCCGGCACCGGCGACACCCAGCTCACCATGAGCCAGCGCGTGCCCCTCACGGGCGCCGTCATCGTCTCCACGCCCCAGGACATCGCCCTCCTGGACGCCCGCAAGGGGCTCAACATGTTCAACAAGGTGGAAGTGCCCGTCATGGGCATCATCGAGAACATGAGCTATTACCAGTGCCCCGAGTGCGGCCACCAGGCGCACATCTTCGGCCACGGCGGCGCCCGCGATCAGGCCGGCGAGCTGGGCGTGGACTTCCTGGGCGAGATCCCGCTGGACATCGCCATCCGCGAGACCTCGGACGGCGGCGCCCCCATCGTCACGGCCCAGCCGGAAAGCCCGCACGCCCGGGCCTATCAGGACATCGCCCGGCGCCTGCACGCCCATTGCGAGGCCCAGGAAAGCCGCGGCGGGCCGAGCATTTCCGTCACGTAACCGACGCCGGGGACACGGGCGACCGGGCCCATGTCCCCGGTCGCCCCCACCTGTCCCGGTGACCGGCAACCCACCGACCCGGGGGAGCGTGGCCATGACCCTTGCCCGCCTCGTCTACTACAGCCACCACCGCATGGCCGGGGGTGAGCAGGCGTGGATCGCCGGCCTGCACACGATCCTGGAACAATCGCGGCGCAACAATCCGGCATACGACATCACGGGCGCCCTGCTGTTCAACATGACCCATTTCACGCAGGTCCTGGAAGGGCCGTCGGATGGCGTCGCCGAGATCTACGACCGCATCGCCCGCGACGACCGCCACACGGGCGTCACCCTGCTGCAGCACCAGACGGTGGACGGCCGTGTCTTCCCCGACTGGTCCATGGGCGGCATGCTGCTCGGCCGGGAAACCCGCGACATCATCGCCCGTCACGGCATCAACGGGTCCGTGGACCCGGCGGGGCTCACCGGTGACGCCGTCGTGGCCCTGGCCGCGGACCTCAGCACCAACACCGTTCAGTGCATCTGATCCCGCGCCCCGGCCTCCTCGAAGCGGCCTTTCGCGTGTCGCCCCTCAAAGGGCGCCGGTACAAGGGGTCTCCCCGTTCCGACATAGGCGCCCAAGCATCTATGCCAAGCGGCTGAAAAAGGGGCATATGCTTATACCCGCCCCGAACACCCATCCTGATATTACGTAAAATATCGATATAACCCGGTCGTTATTATACCTTTCTCCATGCCTTTTATACTTATTTCGTGATTTTCATCATTTTCGTCTCTGCTATCGTGATGTCAAAGGGCATGCGAAGGGACTGCGAAGGGACGCGACGACCCGGAAAAGGGAGGGAAGGCCATGAGCCTGTACCAACTCGTCTACTACAGCGAGAACGCCATGGAGGGCGACAAGCGCGCGCAACTCCAGAACCTGCGGGACATCCTCGAAGTGTCGCAGAAAAACAATCAGAAAAAGAACGTCACCGGCGGGCTCATCTTCGACCAGAAATGGTTCCTGCAGATCCTGGAGGGCGAGCTGGAGGACGTGATGGAGACCTACAACCGCATCGCCCACGACGACCGCCACAAGAACGCCACCGTCATCAAGAAGGAGCCCATCAACGAGCGGCGTTTCAACGACTGGTCCATGGGCGGCATGATGCGCACGCCGGAAATGCAGGAGGTCTTCCTCCAGCACGGCATCAGCGGCGAGATCGACCCCACCCGGCTTTCCGGGAACGACGTGGTGGAACTCGCCGCCGACCTCCAGACCTACATGCAGGGCCAGACGTAGCCCCCTCCCCCGCCTTTCCGCACTCGCGCCCCGGCGCCCGCGCGCCGGGGCCTTTTCATGGATAAAGCTTTTCCGTGACCCACGTGCCGTCGGCCCGGGCGTGATAGACGGTGCGGTCGTGCAGGCGGAAGGGCCGGTTCTCCCAGAACTCGATGGCGCGCGGCCGCAGGCGGAAGCCCGACCAGTGCGGCGGGCGCGGCACGCTGCCCACGCCGAACTTCGCCGTATAGGTGGCGATGCGGCGTTCCAGCTCGAAACGGCCCTCCAGCGGCCGCGACTGCGGCGACGCCCAGGCGCCGATCTGGCTGCCCCGGGCCCGGGTGGCGAAATAGGCGTCCGCCTCTTCGTCCGTTACCGGCTCCGCGGGCCCTTCCACGCGCACCTGGCGCGCGAGACTCTTCCAGTGGAAGAGCATGGCGGCCTCCGGATTGGCCTTCAGCTCCTCGCCCTTGCGGCTTTCCAGGTTGGTGTAGAAGACGAATCCGTCGGCGTCGGCGTGTTTCAGGAGCACCATGCGCACCGAGGGCCGGCCGTCGGGCGTCGCCGTGGCGAGGGCCAGGGCATTGGGGTCGTTGGGTTCACGCGCCTCGGCCTCGGCGAGCCACGCGTGGAAGAGCGCCAGGGGATCAGGGGTCTCGGTCATGATGACTCCGGATTAACTGGAAAGCCACGGGTCCGGCGGCTATCATTGTGGGACCGGACGACGGCCGGGGCAACCCCTGCCCCCGCCCGCCGTTCCGGACAAGGGAAACCGGCCCACTTCCGGGAGCAGAGGAGAGACGGCGATGCGGATGCGGTACAAGACGGGCGCGTTGCTGCTGGCCGCCGTGTTGATGGCCGGCTGCAGCACCAACCAGGCGGGTCCCAAACAGACGGTGGGCACCATCATCGGCGGCGGCGCCGGCGCCCTC
>CAJXLG010000301.1 GCA_913055885.1 uncultured Rhodospirillales bacterium | reverse complement strand
CGAAGCCGCGCGCCGCCCCGGGCTCGGCGGGCAGGCCGAGGGCCTCGCAGGCCCCCTCGCCGAAGGCCGCCAGCACCGCCGGGTCGGGGGCGGGAGCCGTCAGGTCCACCTTGTTGCGCAGTTTATAGCGGGCCAGGCGCTTGCGGAAGGCGTCACGGCGCTCCGCCTCGCAATCCAGCCACAGGGTCTCGCCGTTCACCGCAAGGCAGAAATCGTACAGGAAATGCCCCTGCGGCGTGAGCAGGGCGCCCCACAGCGCCCGTTCCGCCGTCGCCCGTTCAATGTCGGCACTCACCAGGCCCTGCAGGAAGCCGGTCCGGTCGGGCCCGGACAGGGCCAGCACGGCGCGGTGGGAAAGCACGGCGAAGTGTCGCTGCATGGCGGGCGGCTCCGTCACCGGGAATCGGGGATCGTCATTTTAACCCGTATTTTGCACGGACTCGACGGGCTGCGTTGGCCTGCGCCGTGCCGATTGCGAGAAGAAGGCTCGCAGACGATGTGGTCCATCTTCAAGAGCCTTCGACGTGGCAAGCGGCCGGCGCAGGCCGACCCTTCGGGCGCCGGTGCGAAAATCCGGGCCAGGTTCTTGCGGCCTGCCGGCGGGTATGGCATGGGTCGCCCGTTACGCTTCATTGTTTACTTGCAGGACTGATCCAGGGGGCAACAAACCATGACGCCAATCCGCCGCCTCATCACGCTACCCGCCGTGGCGCTCCTCCTTTCCGGGTGCGCCGCCGCCCACACGGCCATCAGCAAGTCCGACCTGGAGGTCCAGACGAAGATGAGCAAGTCCATCTTCCTGGACCCCGTGAAGCCCTCGGAGAAAACCGTCTACCTCGACGTGAGCAACACCACCGACCGGCCCGACTTCACCATCAGCGGCCGCCTCAAGAAGGCCATCGAGAAGAAGGGCTACAGGGTCATCCAGAACCCCGAGAAGGCCAAGTTCTGGCTCCAGGCCAACATCCTCAAGGTGGGCAAGACCCACCCCGAGGCGGCGGACAAGGCCCTCGCCGACGGCTACGGCGACATGGCCATCGCCACCGGCGCCGGTGCGGCCGCCGGCTACCACCTGGGCAACGGCAGCGGCGGCGGCGCCGTGGCCGGCGGCCTGGTGGGCGCCACCGCCGCCACCGTCGCCAACGCCGCCGTGGAAGACGTCACCTACTCCATCGTCACCGACGTCCAGATCTCCCGGCGCACCGACGAGGACATCAAGGTGACGGAAAAGACGAAGCAGAACCTCACGCAGGGTACCTCCGGGACGCGCCAGGTCACGGCCACGGAGACCACCGACATGAAGCGCTACCAGACCCGGATCATCAGCACCGCCAACAAGGTGAACCTCGAATTCAAGAAGGCGGAACCCGAGCTGGTGGACGGCCTGGTGCATTCCATCTCCGGCATCCTTTAACAGCCGGCACCGCCCCCGGGGCCGCCGCCCCGGGGGCGGTGTGCGTCAACAAACCGGCGGCATGCTTCACGGGGGATTGGTCGCGGCCCGGAAGGACGCTACCCTGCGGTCCCGATCAAGGCACCGCGAAGAAGAGGCAGACCACCATGGAATACCGCCCGCTGGGCCGCACGGACCTCAAGGTCAGCGCGCTGTCGCTCGGCACCATGACCTTCGGCGAACAGAACAGCGAGGCCGAGGCGCACGAGCAGCTCGACATGGCCGTGGACCACGGCGTCAATTTCCTGGACGCGGCGGAGATGTACCCCATCCCGCCCTCCCCCGACACCCAGGGCCGCACGGAGCAGTACATCGGCTCCTGGCTCAAGGCGCGCGGCAACCGCGACAACCTGGTGATCGCCACCAAGGTGGTGGGGCGCTCCAAGAACTTCGCCCACCTGGGCCGCGGCGCCGAGACGCGCCTCGACCGCGACAACATCGAGAAGGCGTGCGAGGGCAGCCTGCGCCGGCTGGGCGTTGACTGCATCGACCTCTACTACACCCACTGGCCCGAGCGGAACGCCGCCTACTTCGGCGCCCTCGGCTACGACCCCGCGCCCGACAACAATCCCGTCCCCATCGAGGAGACGCTGGAGGCCATGGACCGCCTCATCAAGGCGGGCAAGGTGCGCCACATGGGGGTCTCCAACGAAACCGCCTGGGGCGTCATGGAGCACCTGAAGCTGTCGGAGACCCAGGGGGCGCCGCGCATTGCGGCCATCCAGAACCCCTACAGCCTGCTCAACCGCAGCTTCGAGTGCGGCCTGGCGGAGCCGGCCATCCGCGAGGCCGTGGGGCTGTGCGCCTATTCCATCCTGGGCTTCGGCATGCTCACCGGCAAGTACCTCGGGGGCGCCGAGCCGGAGGGGGCGCGCCTCACCCGCTGGAAGTTCTTCCAGCGCTACCGCAACCCGCGCGGCGAGGCCGCCTCCCGGGCCTATGTGGACCTGGCGCGGCGCCACGACCTGGATCCGGCGCAGATGGCCATCGCCTACGTGGCCCAGAAGCCCTTCGTCACCAGCGCCATCCTGGGCGCCACCACCACGGAGCAGCTCAAGCGCAACCTGGACGCCCGGAACCTCACCCTGTCGCGGGAGGTGCTGGACGGCATCGAGGCCATCCACGCCGACCACATGTATCCCTGTCCGTAGCGTGCCGCCGGAGGGCCGCCGGCCATGATCCGTCTTTTCACCGCCATCGAGCTGCCACCGGACGTGCGCGCCGAGCTGGCGGGCATGGCCGGCGGCATCCCCGGCGCCCGCTGGGTGGCCGAGGCGAACCTGCACCTCACCGTCCGCTTCATCGGCGAGGTGACGCCGGAGCGCGCCGACGAGCTGGCG
Source organism: uncultured Rhodospirillales bacterium (assembly GCA_913055885.1). Taxonomy (GTDB): domain Bacteria; phylum Pseudomonadota; class Alphaproteobacteria; order Rhodospirillales; family CAJXLG01; genus CAJXLG01. The sequence goes on along the minus strand of CAJXLG010000301.1, from coordinate 336 downwards.
GCCGTGCTGGAAGAGGTGACGGCCCCCGCCTTCGACCTGACCCTCAGGGGGGCCGACTGTTTCAGCAAGGGCAAGAAGCCGGGCGCCGTGTGGGTGGGCGTGGCCCCCAACGACCGCCTGCATCTGCTGCACGACCGGGTGGAATCGGCCCTCGTCCGGGCCGGCGAGGAACCGGAAAAGCGCCGCTATACGCCGCACGTCACCCTGGCGCGGCTCAAGGACACCCCGCGCGGCCGCGTGCAGCAGTTCCTGTCCGAGCACAACCTGTTCCGCGCCGGCCCCTTCCGGGTCCGTGAATTCGCCCTCTATTCCAGTCACCTGGGCAAGAACGGCCCC
>CAJXLG010000300.1 GCA_913055885.1 uncultured Rhodospirillales bacterium | reverse complement strand
CGCATGATGAAGGGCATCCCCACCGGCAAGGTGTGCCTCAAGTGCCACGGGGATCCGGCGAAGATCAAGCCGACCGTGAAGAAGAAGCTCAACGAAATCTATCCCATGGACCAGGCCACCGGCTTCGAGAAGGGCGACCTGCGCGGCGCCTTCACCCTGCGGAAGCCGCTGTGATCCAGGCGCTCCGGGAATACGGTGACGGGGCGGGCCGTTCGCGGCCCGCCCTTTTTCATGCTTCCTCGGCGGGCGCGTCCGGCTGGTTTTCCGGGGCCGCGGCGACGAAGGCGGGCTGGGCGCGGCAGTGGTCGGCCACGGCCTGAAGGGTGGGATACGCGCTCATGTCCAGCCCCACGCGTTCGGCGTTGTACACCTGGGGCACCAGGCACACGTCCGCGAGGGTCGGCGTTTCGCCGTAGGCGTAGGCCCCCGTCTCGCGCGCGCCGGCAAGCCCCGCCTCCAGCGCGGCGAAGCCCTGGGCGATCCAATAGCGCGACCACGCGAGGCGCGCCTCCTCGTCCTGGTCCAGCTCCCCCAGGCGACGCAGCACCCGGATATTGGCCAGCGGCTGGATGTCGCAGGCCACCTGCTCGGCAAGCGCCCGCACGCGCGCCCGGGCCACCGGCTGTTCCGGCAGCAGCGGCGGCTCCGGATAGGTCTCCTCAAGGTACTCCAGGATGGCCAGGGACTGGGTCATGAGGTGGCCGCCGTCCTCCATCATGGGGACGAGGCACTGGGGGTTGAGCATGCGGTACTGGGGCGAGAACTGTTCCCCGCCGCTGCGATAGAGGTCGATGAACTCGTTTTCGTACTGGAGATTCTTGAGGTTCAGCGCGATCCGGACGCGGTACGAAGCGCTGGACCGATAATAGCCGTAAAGCTTCATGCGTGGTCCATCCCGTGCCGGGCGGGGCGTTCCTGGAAACGCCCTGGATGGCGCGGAGCATAACGGAACCGCCCGGGTGTGTCATGGGGGCGGCGGGCCCCGTCGCCTTGCGCCAAAACGCGGTGCGTGGAGCGCACCGCTTTCCTCGTGCCGCCCGGAGTGGCCGGATTCGCGGAACAGCCCAATGGCTGGAAAGCGAGGGTGGCGGATGGGGAGGGATTCGAACCCTCGATACCCTTTCGGGTATACTCCCTTAGCAGGGGAGCGCCTTCGGCCGCTCGGCCACCCATCCGCAAACATGGCGCGCGGCTTACCGCCGCCTGTTGCCCGACTCTTTAATGATCGCGGCCGCGGCTGTCAAACCCTGCGGAGCCGCTGATCTGGTGGGCGGTGACGGGCTCGAACCGCCGACCCCCGGTGTGTAAAACCGGTGCTCTGCCAGCTGAGCTAACCGCCCACAGGGCGGGGGCGGGACGGGCCGAACCCGCCCCGCCCCGTGCGGTTGTCAGTTAACCGCGTCCTTGAGGCCCTTGCCGGCCTTGAACTTCGGTTGCCTGGACGGCGGAATGCGGATCTTCTCGCCCGTCTGCGGATTGCGCCCCTCGGAAGCGGCCCGGTCGGCCACGCTGAACGTGCCGAAGCCCACGAGCCGAACTTCCTCCCCGCCTTTCAGGGCGTCGGTAATGGCGTCAAACACGGCGTCCACGGCTTCACCGGCGTCCGCCTTGGACAGGTCGGTGTTTTCCGCCACCGCCGCCACAAGATCGTTCTTGTTCACTGGACACCCCCCTTGTTCCTGCACTCTCTGTTGCGACTTCCCGGGTCACCGCCCGAGACAGTCATCCGCGACTCTAAGCGGCGACTTAGCGGCCCGTCAATTCGCAATCTGGCGCGACTCCCGGAAAACCGGGCTTTCAAGAAGCGGATTCACGATATAACGGGCCTCCCATCGCGCAGTGCGTGTGTGGCCTCCGCCCCCCTGCGCGCCCGACAAACGCACGGGGCGCCGCTCAGCGAGCGACGCCCCGAGGCTGCGGCCCGAATCGCGGCGGGCATGGCCGGTCAGTGCGGCCGCACGCCCCCGCGCTCGTCCTCCGCGTGGCCGGGGAAGCCCCGACGCTCTTCTTCGTCCTCGTCCTCCGGCGACCACTCGATGGCCACCGGCATGCTCGTGAGCGCCCGGGCCAGGACCTCGTCGGCCGTGCTCACGGGCACGATCTCCAGGCCCTTCTTCACGGTATCGGGAATCTCCGTCAGGTCCTTCTCGTTCTCCTGCGGAATGAGCACCGTGGTCAGGCCCCCGCGCTTGGCGGCCAGCAGCTTCTCCTTGAGGCCGCCGATGCCGAGCACCCGGCCGCGCAGGGTGATCTCGCCCGTCATGGCCACTTCCTTGCGCACCGGGATGCCGGTGAGGCCCGAAATCATGGCGGTGACCATGGCGACGCCGGCGGACGGCCCGTCCTTGGGCGTGGCGCCCTCGGGCACGTGGACGTGGATGTCACGGCGCTTGAAGGTGGTCGGCTTGATGCCGAACTGCACCGCGCGGGAGCGCACGAAACTGCGCGCCGCCTCCACGGATTCCTGCATCACGTCGCCGAGCTTGCCGGTCTGGGTGACGTTGCCCTTGCCCGGCATGGTGACGGCCTCGACGTTGAGGAGTTCGCCGCCCACTTCCGTCCAGGCCAGACCGGTGCACACGCCCACCTGATCCTCGCGCTCGGCCTCGCCGAACTTGTAGCGCCGCACGCCGGCGTATTTGGACAGGTTGTTGGCGGTAATGTTCACCCGCTTCTTCTTGCTGAGCTGCAGCTCCTTCACCGCCTTGCGGGCGAGCGTGGCCAGCTCGCGCTCCAGGTTCCGGACGCCGGCCTCTCGGGTATAGTAGCGGATGAGGTCGCGGATGGCCTCGTCCCGGATGGTCCACTCGCCCTTCTTGAGGCCGTTCTCCTTGACGATCTTGGGGAGCAGGTGCCGCTTGGCGATCTGCACCTTCTCGTCCTCGGTGTAGCCCGACAGCCGGATGATCTCCATGCGGTCCAGCAGCGGCTGGGGCATCCGCAGGGTGTTCGCCGTCGTGATGAACATGACATCCGACAGGTCGTAGTCCACCTCGAGGTAGTGATCGTTGAAGTTGGTGTTCTGCTCCGGATCCAGGACCTCGAGAAGGGCCGAGGACGGATCGCCGCGGAAATCGGCGCCCAGCTTGTCCACCTCGTCGAGCAGGAAGAGGGGGTTGGATTTGCCCGCCTTCTTCATGCCCTGGATGATCTTGCCCGGCATGGA
>CAJXLG010000299.1 GCA_913055885.1 uncultured Rhodospirillales bacterium | reverse complement strand
GACCTGCCGCCGGACCTTCCGCCCATGGCGGCGGGGCTCGTGGGCTACATGGCCTACGACATGGTGCGCGAAGCGGAGAATCTGCCCGACGCCAATCCCGACACCCTGGGCGTCCCGGACGGCATCTTCCTGCGCCCGACCGTGGTGGCCGTGCTGGACCACGTGAAGAACGTTGTGGACGTGGTGACGCCCGTGTGGGCGCACGACGGGGCCGGCGCGGAAAGAGCGTGGGCGGACGCCCGGGCGCGGCTGGACGCCGTGCTGGCGGATTTCGACCGCGCCCTGCCCCATCGCGGCACCCCGTACACGGGGGCCACGGACCTGCCCGAGCCGGAATCGACGCTGACGCGCGAGCAGTACCACCGGGTGGTGGAAACGGCGAAGGAATACGTGCGGGCCGGCGACATTTTCCAGGTGGTGCCGTCGCAGCGGTTCTCCGTGCCCTTCGACCTGCCGCCCTTCACGCTGTACCGCGCCCTGCGGCGGCTCAATCCGTCGCCCTACATGTTCTACATGGGCTTCGAGGACTTCGCCCTGGTGGGGGCCAGTCCGGAGATACTGGTACGGCTGGAAGACGACACGGTGACGGTGCGCCCCATCGCCGGCACCCGCAAGCGCGGCGCGGACGCCCGGGAAGACGAGGCCCTGGCCCGGGATCTCGTGAGCGACCCCAAGGAACGGGCGGAGCACCTGATGCTCCTGGACCTGGGGCGCAACGACGTTGGGCGCGTGGCGCGCGCGGGCACGGTCAAGGTGACGGAGCAGATGACCGTGGAGTACTACTCCCACGTCATGCACATCGTCTCCAACGTCCAGGGCGAGCTGGCACCCGGCCACGACGCCATGGACGCCCTCATGGCCGGCTTCCCGGCGGGCACGGTCTCGGGCGCCCCCAAGGTGCGCGCCATGGAGATCATCGACGAGCTGGAGCCCGTGCGCCGGGGCGTCTATGCCGGCTGCATCGGCTATTTCTCCGCCGCCGGCGGCATGGACACCTGCATCGCCCTGCGCACGGCCGTGGTCAAGGACGGCACGCTGCATGTCCAGGCGGGCGGTGGCGTGGTCCACGACAGCGACCCGGAAGCCGAGTACCAGGAGAGCCGCAACAAGGCCCGCGCCCTGTTGCGGGCGGCGGAGGAGGCCCTGCGCTTCGCCGCCGCCTACGGGCGATAGGTGCCGGCGGTCACGCCACGACTCCCTCGAAGGTGAAGCCGGCGTCCGCCACGGCGTCCTTGATGTCGTCCTCGGAGGCGGGCCCGGCCACCGTCACCTCCTTGCGGTTCAGGTTCACGGAAACCGCCGTTTCCGGCGACCGCTCATTGATGGCGGCCTTGAGCGAGTTGGCGCAGCCGCTGCAGCTCATGCCGATTACCCGGTACGTGGTGCTCATGATTCGCCTCCTGTCTTGCCGGCGGATGCCTTGCGTCGTTGTCTGTCCGTGCCGCCGCCATCGCCGTCCGCCAGGGGCGGCGCATGACGCGGGATGGCGGAAAGGGGCACCAGGGTGACGTTCGCGGGCGGATCCGGCAACCACTCGGCCAGCACGGCCATGGTGGCCCGGTCGGGGTGGCCGATGACCACGGCGTGGCCGATGCGTTCCGCCTGCGCCACGGCCTTGTCCAGGCGCCGGCGCACCTGCTCCCGGCTGTCACCGCCCAGGAAGACGTCGCGCCGGACGACGGGCACGCCCGCCGCCCTCCCCGCCGCTTCGGCGACGCTGTCGGCCGTGGTCAGCGAGTCCAGGAAGAGCAGCCCGCGGGCCTTGAGGCGCCGCATCACGAGGCGCATGCCACGCCGATCCGCCGTGAAGCGGCTGCCCATGTGGTTGTTGACCCCCACGAAACCGTCGAAACGGTCCAGGTTCCAGCCCAGGTCGGCGAGGAGGTCGGCCGGGCCGGCGTCAACGGTGAGGTGGTGCGGCCCCGGGCCGGGGACGTCGCCGCGCGCCTCCATGGGCAGGTGCAGAAGGAGTTCGTGGCCGGCGGCGCGCGCCGCGTCGGCCAGACGGTCCACATCCTCGACATAGGGCAGGAAGGCGAGCGTCACGGCGTCGGGAAACCCGATGGCGCGGCGCGTGGCCGAGGGGTAGAGGCCCATGTCGTCCAGAACCACGGCCAGCATGGGCGGCTCCGGCGGCTCGGCGAACGTCACGGCGTTGCGCCGCCACGTCGTGGCCGGCGGGTTGGCGGGCGCCTTCTCGGGCGTGGGCCAGCCGACAACGGGCATGGCGCCGGTGGCCGGGGACATGAACCCCGGACGCGCGTTGTCCGCCGCCCCGGCCGTCCCGGCGGCCAGGACGCCGGCCAGGGCCACGACAGCGGCGAGCGGCGCTGCCCAAGAACGCATCACGGTCTCCCTTGCCGGCCGCATCGCTTCAAGGGGGTCGTTGACGCTTCCGCACCGGGGACGGAGACTGGCCGCATGAGCGATGACGGCTTCTTCCTCCTGTTCGGGCCCCCCAAGTCGGGCACCACCTTCCTGCAGCGCGCCCTGGACCTGCACCCCCGGGTCTCCTGTCCGTCGGAGCAGAACCTCCAGGCCATCCTGGACAACATCGGCGATTTTTTCGACCGCTACAACCACATGCTGGAAGTGGCCGACCGGCGCGCCAGCGGTCAGGGCGTCCGCCGCGTTGGCGGCACGGTGGCGCGGGACATCTTCGCCGCCACTCTCACCGCCCTGTCGGCGGGCCTCGCGGGCGGCAAGCCCGTTCACGGCCTCAAGGACAACCTGATCCTCAACAACCTGCCCTTCTACCTGACGGTCTTTCCCGCCTGCCCCAAGGTGTGCCTGGTGCGCAACCCGGTGGACCGGGCCGTTTCCATCTGGAACGCCAATCAGCAGCTCGCCGCCGAGGAGCCGGAAAACGCCGACGGCCACCTGGCCCGACTCGACAATCCGGAAGGCACCTTCGAGGGGTTCGTGGAAAAGTCGGTGGCGGAGACGGCGGAGACCTTCCGGCGCCTGGCGCGTGTCGCCGCCGACCGCGACGACATCCTGGTGACGCATTACGAGGCCCTGACGGCCGACCGGCGCGCGGGCCTTGGCCGCATCTTCGGCTTCCTGGGGGCGCCCACGGACGACGCGACGCTGGACACGGTGGCGGCGGAGACGGCCCCCGAGCGCATGGCGGCCCGCTCCGCCCACCCCGCCTTTTTCGGCCGGGG
>CAJXLG010000298.1 GCA_913055885.1 uncultured Rhodospirillales bacterium | reverse complement strand
CCGGCCCGGCGTCGACCGGGTCCGGATCGTGGTATTTGCTGCGGATCACGGCGTTTGCGCGGAAGGCGTATCCGCCTTTCCCCAGGCCGTGACCGGTCAAATGATCGCCAACTTCGCCGCCGGTGGCGCGGCCATCAGTGTGCTGGCGCAGAGCCTGGACGCCTTCGGCCACGCCCTGCAGGGCCGGCTCACCTACGGCCTGTCGCCGGCGGCCATGGGGCTGGCCTACATGGACTGGTTGCTGCACTTCCTGAACTCGCCGGGCAAGGCGGGCGAGATGAGCCGCAACGCCGCCGTGAAGGGCATGGAGTTCACCCAATACGCCCTGCGCGCCAGCCTGGAATCCGAGACGGAGCCGTACATCGCGCCCCTGCCCCAGGACCGGCGCTTCCAGTCCGGGGAATGGGATCGCTGGCCCTTCAACCTGATGTATCAGGGCTTCCTGCTCACCGAGCAGTGGTGGCATTACGCCGCCCGCACGCGCGGCATGGAGCAGCACTGTCAGGACCTGGTGAGCTTCATGACGCGCCAGGTGCTCGACACCATGGCGCCCAGCAACTACCCCCTCACCAACCCCGAGGTGCTGCGCCGCACCGCCGAGGAGGGCGGCCGCAACCTCGTGCGCGGCGCCATCAATTTCGCCGAGGACGTGAACCGCCAGCTCACCCGCGAGCTTCCCCCGGCGGCCCAGGACTACAGGATCGGCGAGGACGTCGCCACCACGCCCGGCAAGGTGGTCTACCGCAACAACCTCATGGAGCTGATCCAGTACAGCCCGCGCACAGAGACGGTGCGGCCCGAGCCCGTGCTCATCACCCCGGCCTGGATCATGAAATACTACATCCTGGACCTGTCGCCGGAGAACTCCCTGGTGGGCTATCTGGTGGACCAGGGCTACACCGTCTTCATGATCTCCTGGAAGAACCCGGATTACGAACAGCGCGAGGTGGGGCTGGACGATTACCGGCGCCTGGGGGTCATGGCGGCCCTCGACGCCGTCAACGCCATCGTCGGCAAGCGCAAGGTCCACGCCGTGGGCTACTGCCTGGGCGGCACCATCCTCGCCGCCGCCGCGGCCGCCATGGCGCGCGACGGCGACGACCGCCTGGCCGACCTGACCCTCTTCGCCGCCCAGACGGACTTCCAGGAGGCGGGCGAGATCATGCTGTTCGTGGACAGCAGCCAGATCGCCTACCTGGAAGACTACATGTGGTACAAGGGCTATCTGGACGCCAAACAGATGTCCCTGGCCTTCCAGCTCCTGCGCTCCAACGACCTCATCTGGTCGCGCGCCGTGCGGCAGTACCTCCTGGGCGAGGAGGAGAGCATGATCGACCTCCTGGCCTGGAACCTTGACGCCACGCGCATGCCCTACCGCATGCACTCGGAGTACCTGCGCCGGCTGTTCCACGAGAACGCGCTGGCCAACAACGACTACGTGGTGGACGGCCGCCCCGTCAGCCTGCGCGACATCCAGCTTCCCGTCTTCGCCGTGGGCACGGAGCGCGACCACGTGGCGCCCTGGCGCTCCGTGTACAAGATCCACACCCTCACCTCCGGCGATGTCACCTTCGTCCTCACGTCGGGCGGCCACAACGCCGGCATCGTCAGCGAGCCGGGCCACCCGCGCCGGCGCTTCCGGATGCTGGAACGCAGGGCCGACGCCACGCACCTGGACCCGGACACCTGGCAGCAGGAAGCCGGGCACCGGGACGGCTCGTGGTGGCCGGCCTTCAAGGAATGGCTGGACGAACGCTCGGGCGAGCCGGTGAAGCCACCGCGCCTGGGCAGGGCGTCGGGCCCCTACAAGCCCGTCGCCGACGCCCCCGGCACCTACGTCCTGGAGGACTGACCCGACGGCCGCCCCGGCCGGCGAAACTGCCGCCGCTGGCGCGGTGGCGTCATGACCGTGCGTAGCACGGTCATCCACGGGTTCCCTTTCGGCCCTTTGGTCCCTTCACGTGGGCATCCCCACCCTCACCGCACGGCGAACAGCGGGAAATCGGGGATGGCGTTGGGCTTGCCGACGGTGGGAGTCTGCTGGTTGTCGGTCAGGCGCGGCACCTCCCGGCCCAGCCAGGATTCCAGATCGGTCACCTTCACGACACCTTCGTTCCAAAGGTCGGCCGGACCACTGACACCCTTCACCAGGGCCTCGGTAAAGGCCCCGTTGGCCCAGGCGGAGCTTTCCTGCGCCAGGGTAGAGCCCGTGCTGCCGGCGAACACCACGGCGCCGTTCTCGGCACTGGACAGTTCCGAGGCCAGGCGGTTGAGGGCCGGCCCGGCCAGGCCGCCCTGCCCCCCGCGCTGCGCCGTGCCGATGGCATTGCCCGAGTAGCAGGTGTCCACGAACAACACCGCCTTGCCCTTGAGGCCCATGACGGTCTCGCGCAGTATATCCTGGGAAACGCCGGAGCGACGCAGGCTTTTTGGGTCCGTGTCGTGGGTCACAAGGTAGTACAGGCCCCGCTGATCGTTGGTGCCGTGGCCGGCAAGGAAAACCACGCCCACGTCGCCCCGGCCCACGTTGGCTTCCAGCCAGTCGAGGCCGTCGATCACGGCGCCCGCCGTGGCGCCGTCCTCCACGCACAGGCGCACGGTAACGTTGCCATAAAGCCCGCCGTCCTGGGCCGTCAGGAGCCGTTCCACGTCGCGCGCGTCCTGCGCCGGATAGGTCAGGTCGTCGATGCCCGGGTCCCGGTAGCTGGCCACCCCCACCACCAGGGCGTAGAGGTCGGGCTTGTCGGGCGTGGCTGACGCCCCCGCGCCTTTCACGTCCACCTGCACGACGGCGGCATCGCTGGTGCGGGTGGCGGTCTCGGCGAACAGGGTGATGTTGGTGGGGCCCGCCACGGCGTCGGGCAGCGGCACCTCCAGGCTTTCCTGCCTGGTGGCATCGCGCGTGCCGGCGCTCACCTCGCGGGTCTCCGCGTCCACCGGCCGGCCGTTGACCATGGCCCGCACGCGTTCCACCCGGGCGCCCGTGGGCGAGCGCACGCTGTAGATCACCCGCACGGTGGGGGTGTCGATCACGGCGCCGTCTTCCGGCTTCAGGATGTCAAGCAAGGGCGGCAGGTCCGTGGGGCCCTGTTTGGCGGCTTGGGCCTGTTGGTCCGTGACGGTGTTGGCGCGGCGGACAGCCTGGTCCTCGTCCAGGGGGTCCAGGATGTGGCCCACCACGTCCGGATGGGGGA
>CAJXLG010000297.1 GCA_913055885.1 uncultured Rhodospirillales bacterium | reverse complement strand
TGGCGTCCCACTTCTCGCGCGGGAAGTCCTCGATGGGCGCCACGTGCTGGATGCCGGCGTTGTTCACCAGGACGTCCACGCGCCCGAAGGCGTCGCGCGCCTCGTGCAGCATGGCATCGATCTGGTCGGGTTCCAGCATGTCGGCCCCGTTGAACAGCACCCGCCGGCCCGTCTCCTTTTCCAGGTCGGCGCGCACGCCCTCGGCCCTGTCGCCGCCTTCCCGGCCGTTGAGCATGACGTCGCAGCCGGCGTTGGCCAGCGCCCGGGCGACACCCAGGCCAATGCCACTCGTCGAGCCGGTGATGACCGCCTTGTAACCGTCGAGCATCGTTCCCTCCCTTATGCCAGGTAATCGTGCAGGACCCGCCCGTAGGGCAGGGTGAGATCGGCGATGAAGTGTTTGCCGTCCACCACCCGCCGCACCGGCAGGTCGGCCACGGGCGCGTTGACGTGCGCCCGGAGGTCCAGCCGCGCATTGCCGCGCCAGAAGCCCTTCATGGTGATGTCGGCCGGGTCGAAGGCGACGAGCTGTGCCACCTTCACGGACCCGTCCACGTCCGGGATGAGCTTCAGGTTCACCTGGGTCTTCGCCGCCTTGTCGGCGCAATCCTGCGGCTCGGGACACACCGTTTCCGCCTTGTACACCATGGTGCCCGTGGCGACGCGCTCGCCGCCGTAGTCGAGGGTGCCCGTCAGGGTGTCGGAGGCCACGCGCAGGCGCGGTTCCCCCAGGCGTTTGGGGAAGCCCCAGATCTCGCGGCCGGCGGTGGTGGCCGGTTCGTTGTCCAGGAACATCATGGCCGTGTAGTTCACGGGCGCGCCGCGGAACAGGCACGGGATCACCACGCCCGATTCCGTGTAGCTGCCGAAGCCCGAGCTGTCCGGCATCTTGATCCATTCGTAAAAGACCTGCCCGGAACCGTCCGGTTCCAGCGGCTCGGGCACGAAGGCGCGGACGGCTTGCGGGTCGCTCTCGTAGGCGACGATGAAATATTCGCGGTCGATGAAACGGTAGGGGCCGAAGGGAAAGCTGGGGTTCCCCGGCGGCATGCCGGGCAGGGACAGGATGGTATCGCGGTTCATGGCGCGGGCCTTTCCTTCGCGGGCGCGTCGTCTCCCCTTCCGATGCCGCACCGCCGCGCCGCGTAACGCCGGCCGTCCTCATGGCATCCGAGGAGGCGCAGGATGCTGACGCCACATTGAAGAGGTCCACGAATCATGGCCGGAATCCGCGACATCGTCACGCCCTTCTTTCGGACGCCGGGCCGCGCGCGGGCGGGAGATTCCCCGACCCGGGCCGCCGACGCGGCGGCCGTGGCGTCCGTCCTGGCCCTGGCGGAGGAGACCGCCGGCCATCTGGAGGACGCCTTCCTGGATGCCCTGGTGCGCGCGCTGCACAACACCATGGACGTGGCGCTGGCCATGGTGACGGAGCACGATCCGGACCGGACGGGCCACGCCCGCGCCGTGTGCGCCTGGGCCGCCGACGCCGGCGGCGGCACGGAAACCTTCAGCTACGACCTCACGGGAACGCCGTGCGCCCTGGTCTATGATGATCAGCGCCTCGTGGTGCCGGAGGCCGTGTGCCACCGCTTCCCGGCCGAGGTGGTGGCCAGCATGGAGAGCTATGCCGGCGTGCCCCTGCACGACCGCCACGGCCGCCTGCGCGGCCACCTGGCGCTGTTGTCGCCCACGGCCTTCCGCGACGCCACCTTCGTGGAGACGGTGGCCCGCATCTTCGCCACCCGTGCCGAGACGGAGCTGGTCCGCCGCGATGCCGCCGCCGAGCGGGAAGGACTCGTGGAGGAACTCATGAGCTTGTCCCGGCGCCTGCAGACGCGCTATGAACGCGCCCGCGAGGCCAACGCGTTCAAGGGACGGCTCATCGGCATGATGGCGCACGACCTGCGCAATCCCCTGGGGGTGGTGCAGACACGGTCACAGCTCCTGCAGACCCTGCTGCCGCCCGAGCACCAGGACGGCGACAGCGTGCTCCACCGCAACTGCCGCGAGATCGCCGAGGCCGCCGAGCGCATGAACAGCCAGATCGGCCGCATGCTGGAAGGCGCCCGGGAGGAGACCGTGGAGCTTCCCCTGCACACGGGCCGCTTCGATCTGGTCCAGGCCGTCCGGACAGCCCTCTCCGTGAACCGCGACGCCGCCGACAACAAGGCCATCACGCTGACCACGGACATGCCCGATCACTTCCCCATCACGGGGGACAGCGAGCTGACCGTGGAGGCCGTGGACAACCTCATCAGCAACGCCATCAAGTACGCCCCGCCCCACACCCGCGTGCTGGTGGGCGTGGACGCGCCGGAGGCCGGCATGGCGCGGGTGCGCGTCGAGGACGAGGGCCAGGGCATGACGGCCGACGACCTGGATCGCGTCTTCGGCCGCTTCGCCCGCCTCTCGGCCGAGCCCACGGGCGGCGAGGCGAGCGTCGGCCTGGGGCTCGCCAACGTCAAGGCGGTGGCGGAAAAGCACGGCGGCCGGGCCACGGCCGACAGCCCCGGCCCCGATCGCGGCAGCACCTTCGCCATCCAGCTGCCCGTGGACGGGCCGGGGACGGACTCCGACACCGAGGCCGCGGCCTGACCGCCCGGCCCATCGACAACGACGAAAAGGCCAGACGATGCCCACGTACGATTACGACCTCATCACCCTGGGCGCCGGTTCGGGCGGCGTGCGTGCCAGCCGCATGGCGGCGCAAACGGGCGCCCGCGTGGCCATCGCCGAATCCAGCCGCCACGGGGGCACCTGCGTCATCCGGGGCTGCGTGCCCAAGAAGCTGCTCGTCTACGGCGCCGGGTTCGGGGAGGCCTTCGCCGACGCGCCCGCCTACGGCTGGTCCGTGGACAACGCCCGCTTCGACTGGTCCGCCCTCATGGCGGCCAAGAACGCCGAGGTGAACCGGCTCCAGGGCATCTATCAGCGGCTCCTGCGCGAGGCCGGCGTCACCATGCTGGACGGTCACGCCCATCTGGTGGACGACCACACGGTGGCGGTGGGCGGCACGCGCTACACGGCGGAGACCATCCTCATCGCCACGGGCGGCCGGCCGAAGCTGCCCGACATCCCGGGCATCGAGCACGCCATGACCTCGGACGACGCCCTGGAGATGGAAAGCCTGCCCGGGCGTATCGCCGTCGTCGGCGGCGGCTACATCGCCGTGGAGTTCGCCGGCATCTTCAACGCC
>CAJXLG010000296.1 GCA_913055885.1 uncultured Rhodospirillales bacterium | reverse complement strand
TGGGCCTCCTTCGCTGCCCCTGGCCATGAGAATCGATCTTCCTTAACCTTACGTTAACGATTCAGGAATCCGCCCTGGCTTGACGCGGGCGGTGCATCCGTGTTCCACGAAACACAGTTCGTGATGGCGGGAAGAGGCGGTCGTGCATTACGTCAGCACACGCGGGCAGGCGCCCCATCTGGCCTTTGATGACGTGCTGCTCACCGGGCTGGCGCGCGACGGCGGCCTTTATGTGCCGGAAAGCTGGCCGCGCCTGGACGCCGACGCCCAGCGCAGCCTGCGCGGCCTGCCCTATCCCGCGCTGGCGGCGCGGGTCATGGCGCCCTTCGTCGGCGATACCGTCGCCGAGGACGACCTCAAGCGCATCCTGGAAGACGCCTACGCCGGGTTCCACCACGCCGCCGTGGCGCCGCTCAGGCAGGCGGGGCCCGAGACGTGGGTGATGGAGCTGTTCCACGGCCCCACCCTGGCGTTCAAGGACTACGCCATGCAGGTGGTGGGCCGGCTGTTCGACCACGTCCTGGAACGGCGCAACAGCCGCCTGACCATCGTGGGCGCCACCTCGGGCGACACGGGCTCGTCGGCCATCGAGGCCCTGCGCGACCGCGACAACATCGACGTCGTCATCCTGCACCCCAAGGGGCGGGTGTCGCCCATCCAGCAGCGCCAGATGACCACCGTGCAGGCGGCCAACGTCCACAACGTGGCCGTGGACGGCACCTTCGACGACTGCCAGGCCCTGGTGAAGGCGCTTTTCGGCGACGACGCCTTCCGCGACGAGGTGAACCTGTCGGCCGTCAACTCCATCAACTGGGCGCGCATCCTGGTGCAGATCGTGTACTATTTCCACGCTGGCCTGGCCGTGGGCGCGCCGGACCGCGGCCTTGCCTTCTCCGTGCCCACCGGCAACTTCGGCAACGTCTTCGCCGGCTGGGCCGCGCGCGCCATGGGGCTGCCCGTGGAACAGCTCGTGGTGGGCTCCAACCGCAACGACATCCTCACCCGGTTCTTCGAGACGGGGCACATGACCACGGGCCCCGTCCAGCCCACCCTGAGCCCCAGCATGGACATCCAGGTCTCCAGCAACTTCGAGCGCCTGTTGTTCGAGCTCTACGCGCGCGACGGCGCCACCGTGGACCGCCTGCTCACCACCCTGCGCGAGCACGGCGGTTTCGCCGTGGACGACGCCCGCTGGCGCGCGGCGCTGGCGCTGTTCGACGGCGACCGCCGCGACGACGCCGCCACGCGCGACGCCATCACCCGCCACTGGCGGGCCACGGGCGAGCTGCTCGACCCGCACAGCGCCATCGGCCTGGACGTGGGCACGGCGCGCCGGCGCGACCCGGCCACGCCGCTGGTCAGCCTGGCCACGGCCCATCCCGCCAAGTTCCCCGACGCGGTGGAACAGGCCACGGGTCGCCATCCGGCCCTGCCCGACCGCCTCGCCGACCTCATGACGCTGGAGGAGACCTACGCCGAGCTGCCGGTGGACGCCGGCGTCCTGAAAAGCTTCGTCCGGGAGCGCATCGGCCCATGACCACCGATACCGTCCGCATCACCCGCCTGGACAACGGGCTCACCGTAGTGACCGACCCCATGGACCACGTGGCCACGGCCTCCGTGGGCGCCTGGGTGGCCACCGGGAGCCGGCACGAGCGCGCCGCCGTGAACGGCGTCTCCCACTGCCTGGAGCACATGGCCTTCAAGGGCACGCACCGTCGCGACGCCCAGGCCATCGCCGAGGAGATCGAGGACGTGGGCGGCTTCATGAACGCCTACACCTCGCGCGAGAGCACGGCCTTCTACGCCAAGGTGCTCAAGGAGGACGTGCCGCTGGCCGTGGACATCATCGCCGACCTCATCAACAACGCCACCCTGGACGCCGACGAGCTGGCGCGCGAGCGCGAGGTCATTGTCCAGGAGATCCACCAGGCGGACGACACGCCGGACGACGTGGTCTTCGACCACTTCCAGAGCACGGCCTATCCCGACCAGCCCGTGGGCTGGCCGGTCATGGGCAGCGTCGAGGTGGTGCGCAACAACCTGTCGCGCGACGTCCTCGCCGACCACCTGCGCAACCACTACCATCCCGGCCGCCTGGTGATCTCCGCCGCCGGCAACGTGGACCACGACCACGTGGTGGGCCTCGCCAAGCGCCACTTCGCCGACCGGCCCACCGCCACGCCGGCCCCCTACCAGCCGGCCGGCTACACGGGCGGCGACTACCGCGAGGCGCGCGACCTGGAACAGGTGCACCTCATCCTGGGCTTCCAGGGGGTGGGCTTCCGGGACCCGGACTTCTACAGCGCCTCGGTGCTGTCCGTGCTCCTGGGGGGCGGCATGTCGTCGCGGCTCTTCCAGGAGCTGCGCGAGAAGCGCGGCCTGGCCTACACCGTCCATGCCTTCGCCGCGCCCTTCGAGGACGACGGCCTGTTCGGCGTCTACGCCGGCACCGGGGAACGCGAGGCGCAGGAACTCATCCCCGTCATGTGCGACGAGATCGCCGGCATCGCCGACAGCGTCACGGACGCCGAGATCGAGCGCGCCCGCGCCCAGTTCCGGGCCGGCCTGCTCATGGGGCTGGAGAGCACCTCCAACCGCTGCGAGCAGCTTGCCCGGCAGATGATGGTCTACGGCCGGCCCGTGCCCACGGACGAGATGGTGGCGAACATCAACGCCGTGGACCGCGACGCCGTGCGCCGGGTGGCGCGGCGGCTCTTCGCCACCCGGCCCACCCTCACGGCCCTGGGGCCGCTGGGGGGCGTGGAGGGCTACGACCGCCTGGCCGGGCGCTTCGCCGCCTGATCCCGCCCGCTCCCTCGCCCGGCGTCCGGGCGGGTGGCAAGGCCGGGCCGGTGTTTCGAGGGTGCATCCCGAGGGATGCACCGCCTCAACATGCCGGCGGCTTTTATTGGGGGGTGCCCCACCCCCCTCGCCCGGACGCCGCCCGGCGTCCGGGCGGGTGGTAAGGCCGGGCCGGACGAGGCTCAGGGGATGGGGGCGGGTGTCTTATATAAAGACTCCTATTCGCTCCCGTCGTCGCGCTGGTCGCGGCTGGCTTCCAGCACGGCTTCCACCAGGCGCGGGGGCAGGGGCGTTTCCACGTTGTTGGCGGCGGCGTCGGGGCCGGTGAGGGCGCGGCGGCCCATGGCCACGGCGCGGCGGTATTCGTCCAGATACCGGGCGCATTCTGGACACATACGCAGGTGCAGGCGGA
>CAJXLG010000295.1 GCA_913055885.1 uncultured Rhodospirillales bacterium | reverse complement strand
GGGGCCGGCAGCCAGGCGCGGCGGCTGTCCCTGTCGCGCGCCCTGGCCGTGCGCTCGCAGCTCATCGACCAGGGCCTGCGCAGCACGCGCATCGACGTCCGGGCCCTGGGGGACGCCGCCAAGAGCGGCAACCCCGACCGCGTGGAACTGACCGTCGCCGAGTAGCCGTCCCGTCCCGCGACCAGCGAAGGAGACCGGCATGACCCGGCCGCACCGTTTCCTCGTCCGCATGTTGGTCTTCCTGGCCGCCGTGCTGGTGGTGGTCGTGGTCCTGTTCCCCATGCTGGAACAGGCGGTGATGGCCAACGTGCCGCTCAACGCCCTCATCCTGGCGGTCCTGCTTCTGGGCATCGGCTTCAACATCCGCCAGGTGATGCGGCTGGCGCCCGAGGTGCGCTGGGTCAACTCGGTGCGCTACGACACGGCCTCCGCCGTTTCCGACGTGGAGCCGCGCCTCCTCGCCCCGGTGGCCACCATGCTGGGCGAACGCCGGGGGCGGCTGAGCCTGTCGGCCATGGGCATGCGCTCCATCCTGGACGGCATCGCCTCGCGCCTGGACGAATCGCGCGACATCTCGCGGTACTTTGTCGGGCTCCTGATCTTCCTGGGGCTTCTGGGCACCTTCTGGGGCCTGTTGCAGACCGTCGGGTCCATCAGCGAGGTCATCAAGAACCTGTCGCTGGGCACGGACGACATGCAGATCGTCTTCGACGAGCTCAAGTCGGGCCTGGAGAAGCCGCTGGACGGCATGGGCACGGCCTTCTCCTCGTCGCTTCTGGGCCTCGCCGGGTCGCTGGTGCTGGGCTTCCTGGACCTGCAGACGGGCCAGGCCCAGAACCGCTTCTACAACGATCTGGAGGACTGGCTGTCCGCCTTCACCAAGATGTCCGGCGGCGGCGGGGGCGCCGCCACGGAGGGCGGCGACCAGCCCGTGCCCGCCTACGTCCAGGCGCTCCTGGAACAGACGGCGGAAAGCCTGGAGAGCCTGCAGACCATCCTCCAGCGCGGCGAGGAAAGCCGTCAGGCGACGGAAACGCGCATCCAGGAGCTCACGGAGCGGCTGTCCGCCCTGTCCGACCAGATGGACCGGGGCCAGCAGATCATGGTCCAGCTCGCCGAGAGTCAGGCGGAGCTCAAGCCCGTCCTGGGCCGGCTGGCGGAGAGCCGGGAGGGCGGCGCCATCGACGAGACCACCCAGAACCACATCCGCAACATCGACGTCCACCTGGACCAGCTCGCCCACGACGTGAGCAGCGGCCGCGAGGATGCCGTCCGCCAGATCCGCAACGAAATCAAGGTTCTCGCCCGGACCATCGCGGCCCTGGCGGAGGACGAACAGAACCGCTGAGGGCGCATCATGGCCTCCCGCCTGTCCCGGCGCAGCGGCTCCGACGACCATATCTGGCCCGGCTTCGTGGACGGCCTGGCCACCCTCCTCATGGTCATCATCTTCGTCCTTTTGATCTTCGTCCTGGCCCAGTTCTTCCTCAGCCATGCCCTGTCCGGCCAGGAGGAGGCCCTGGACCGCCTCGAGAGCCGGGTGAACGAGCTTTCCGAGCTTCTCTCCCTGGAGCGCAAGGCCAACGCCGACCTGCGGCTGAACGTGGCGCAGCTCTCCTCGGAGCTGAAAAGCTCCCTGGACCGCCGCGACACCCTGTCCACCCGGCTCAAGAACCTCGAGCGGGAGAAACAGCGCCTGTCGGACAAGCTGGCCACGGCCCGGGGCCGCATGGACGATCTCAAGGCGGACCTGAAGGCGGCGCGGCGCACCATCGACGCCGACCGCGAGACCATCAAGGCCCAGCTCGCCGAACTGCAGCGGCTGCAACAGAACGTCCAGGCCCTCAAGGAGACCAAGGCGGCCCTGGAAAAGGAGGTGGCCGACCTGTCGGACAAGGCCAAGAAGGCGGAGACGTTCCGGAAGAAACTCGAGAAGCAGCGCGCCCTGTCCGACGAGGCCAAGGCCAAGATCGCCGTCCTCAACCAGCAGATCACAAGCCTCAAGGACCGGCTGGCCCAGCTCTCGGAGGCCCTGGACCTTGCCAGGAAAAAGGCCGAGAAGCGCCGGATGAAGATCGAATCCCTGGGCAAGCGGCTCAACGCGGCCCTTGCCACCAAGGTGAAGCAGCTTTCCCGCTACCGCTCCGAATTCTTCGGACGCCTCAAGGAGATCCTGGGCGACCACCCGGGAATCCGGGTGGTGGGCGATCGCTTCGTCTTCCAGTCGGAGGTTCTGTTCGCCAGCGCCTCGGCGGAGCTGCGCCCCCAGGCGAAGGCGCGCCTGGACGATTTCGCCAGCACCCTCAAGAACATCGCCGCGGAAATCCCGGGCGACATCAACTGGCTCCTGCGCGTGGACGGCCACACCGACCGCCGCCCCATCGACACGGCCCGTTTTCCCTCCAACTGGGCGCTTTCCACGGCGCGCGCCGTGTCCGTGGTGCAATACCTCATCGACAAGGGCATTCCGGCGAAGCGCCTGGCCGCCGCCGGCTTCGCCCACCACCAGCCCCTCGACCCGCGCAACGACGAAATCGCCTACCGTCGCAACCGGCGCATCGAGTTCAAGCTCACCAACTATTGAGGCGCGCCGCCCGATGCTCACCCATCGGGCAGGCGCCGTGACGCAGCCTGTGCCAACGCCACCGGCGCGCAGCCATCGACTCCGTGCAGAATCCGGGCTAGATTCCGGCCAACCGCAACAGGATGATCCCTTCATGCCCCCGCCCGTCGTTGCCCTGAGCGGCTGCACCAAGCACCATAACGGCCTTGTCTTCGACTGGGCCGGCCGCAAATACAGCCGCGCCGTGGCCGACGCGGCCGGCGCCCTGCCCCTCGTCCTCCCCGCCCTGGGCCCGGAAATCGCCGGTCCGGAGAGCGTCCTGCCGGCCGTGGACGGCCTGCTTTTCACGGGCAGCCCCACCGACGTGGCGCCCCACCACTACGAGGGCGAGGAACCGGAAGACGGCGGCCGGCCCGACCACGACCGGGACGCCACGGTCCTGCCCCTCCTGCGGGCGGCGCTCGCCGGGGGCGTCCCCGTTCTGGCCATCTGCCGGGGATTCCAGGAAATGAACGTGGCCCTTGGCGGCAGCCTGTATCAGGAGGTCCACGCCGTCCCCGGCCACCGCGACCACCGCGAGGACGAGGACCTCGACCCGGACGGCCGCTACGCCCCGGCACACCCCGTCACCCTGGCCGCCGGCGGCCCGCTGGCGACCATGCTGGGCGGGACCACCTTCACGGT
>CAJXLG010000294.1 GCA_913055885.1 uncultured Rhodospirillales bacterium | reverse complement strand
GCGCGGGTATTGCCGGTGCCGCCTTTGCCCTTCTTGCCCTTCTTGCCCTTCTTCGCGGCCGAACGGTTGGCCTTCTGCCCCCGGGAGGGCGGCGTCGACGAGTTGCGCGGCGTCTTCGGCGGCTGGTTCAGCTTCGCCTCAAGCTCGGCCACCCGCGCCTCAAGGCGTTGAACCAAGTCCACAAGCGTTTCCTTGTCCAGCCGAAGCAGCTCATCGCGATTCATGCCATCGTAGAATCATATAGCCGCCTGGGCGTCAAGGTTGCTCAAACCATATCCCCCCGGTGAGCAGTTACATACGTATAACATTTTAATAATATTAAGTGCAGGGAATATTGATGATTATATTGAATTGGATGGTTATACAATCACAAGCTTTGAAGACGCTGACCCAGCGGAGCGGGAAACTGCGATTCAACGCGCTTGGACGGCAGAACGGCCTACACGAACACTCCTTTCTCCTGCAGAGGGCTTAAACGTAGTAACAGTGGGTGCCTTACACGACGATGCTATTGAGGAAAGGCTTCCCGGACGTACAGTAGATCCATTTAGTGGGAAGGATCTACCGAACCTAACCTCTGCTCTAGGCCTGGGTCCGAAACGCGCTGTCAAACCGGATATACTTACGTCTGGAGGGCGTGAACATGTCATTCCCCAAGCTGGGGGCGACAAAATAAGGCTGCGCCCGAGCAAACCAGGAAAAACTTTTGGGGTGGGCGCCGCCCAACCCGACGTCGCTGGAACAGCATCGGCAGAGGCGAACACAGGTGGAACAAGCGCTGCGGCAGCGCAAGTGACACATGCTCTCCATCGCGTTCACGACATCTTATGGGGCTCAGAAGATGGGCCTTTAACTGACATTCCTGTGCAATATCATCCTGTAATACTAAAAGCGCTTAGTGCCCACACTTGCGAATGGCCAGAAAGATGGGAGGAATTAAAAAATATTATGGGACCGTCGGATGCGAAAAGAGATAAGGAGAGAAAAGATAACGTAACACGATTTCTCGGGTACGGCATTCCAGATTATTATAAAGCTGTAAAATGCGCCGAAAACAGGGTTACAATATTAGGCTTTGGCGATATTGACTCAAATAATGCAGACCAAGTTTTGATTCCTTTGCCGGACTCTATTGAAAATGAGCTAACCAGAAAAATGATAACGGTTACGTTGGCTTGGTTTACCCCTATAAATGTTAGACATCAAGCCTACAGAAAGTTAAAATTAGAGACAAATTTTAATACATCGAATTTAAAATGGCTAGGTGTTGAACGACGTTCTGAAAATCAGCCGAGTTATTATACTGTTGGACAGGGTACCTTGTTGAACGCCACTGTTCACGGCCGGAAGGCAGCTAGTTTAATCGAAGATGGTAATCTGAATTTGCAGGTGGTTGCACGAGATCAGGCTGGTGAAAAACAAGCAACGGCACGCTACGGATTAGCGGTTACCATAAAAACTGGCGATAACCTACCTATTTACGACGAGATTCGTAACAAACTTCAGGTAAGAGCGGTTTCTACGACTTAACAGGGCGCAAGGGCAGTGAGATCGATGGCCGACTTTGCCCCCACCCATCCCGGCGAAGTGCTGCGCGCGGATTTCCTGGTGCCGCTGGGCATGAGCCAATACGCCCTGGCGAAAGCCCTGGGCGCCCCCAGGTCCGCATCAGCCAGATCATCAAGGGGAAGCGCCGCATCACGCCGGACACGGCGTTGCGGCTGGCGCGGTACTTCGGCACCTCCGCCGAGTTCTGGCTGGGCATGCAGGCCACGCATGATCTGGAGGTCGAGCGCGACCGCTCCGGCGCCGCCATCGACGCCGCCGTCGCCCCCATGGAACGGTGAGCGGCGGCGCCTCTTGACCCGGTGCCGTTGTCACCGGGAGAATCCGGCAGTGCTGGCGGAAAGAGGCGCCCCATGGCCGAGGAAATCCAGGACCGTCCGGCCCGCTACGAAGACCTGTACGCGCTCCCGGAAAACAGGGTGGGGGAGATCCTCGGCGGCGACCTGGTGACCCATCCCAGGCCGGGGCCGCGTCACGCCAACAGCGCCTCCCGGCTCGGCATGGTCGTCGGCCCGCCCTTCGACATGGGCAGCGGCGGGCCCGGCGGCTGGTGGATCCTGGACGAGCCGGAATTGCACCTGGATGACGACATCCTGGTGCCCGACCTGGCCGGCTGGCGGCGTGAGCGCATGCCCGAGCTTCCCGATACGGCGTGGTTCGAGGTGGTGCCGGACTGGGTGTGCGAGGTGGTCTCGCCGGGCACCGCCCGCACGGACCGGGTGCTCAAGATGCCCCGGTACGCGCGGCATGGCGTGGGCTGGTGCTGGATGGTCGATCCCGCCAACCGGACCGTGGAGGCCTTCCAGCGGTCGGACGCGGAAACCTGGCTCCTGGTGGGCACTGTCGCCGAGGCCATGGAAGCGGCCCTGCCGCCCTTCGACGCCGTGACCCTCGATTTCGCGCCCCTCTGGGCCGATACGCCGGCGCCGGAATAGGCCGTACCCCGGGGACGAGGGAAACGGGCCCGCTAAAACGCGGTCGGGAGCGTGGCCGCCCTCGCCGCGCGGGCGGTCAACGGCCGCGTCGATGTCGAAATCCGCGTCGTAGCGGTGCATGACTGCCTGCCGTCTCATACCAGCGCGCAGAAATCCCAACCGATGGCTCTTACAGCGGTAAGGCGGAGCCGGTGTTTCGAGGGTGGGCTCTTGCGAGCCCACCACCTCAACATGACGGCGGCGTGGGGCTGGGGGTGCGTTATAGAATCCAGCATGCAATGGGTCCCGCTCATTGCATGCTGGTATCACGGGCTGATCCGTCCCGGATTATGCCACCGACCCGGGCTAACCGTCACCCCGCAGGCGGTTGAGGGCGGCGGCGATCTCGTGCCGGCGCGTGGCGGCGAGGTGGCCGCCGGGGTGGGGCGTCAGGACGTCCAGCCCCCTGGCCTCGATGGTGGCCATTAGGTCGTCCAGCACGTCGGGCAGGGGCTTGCGGTCGTCCAGCAGGTGTTGCTGGGCGTAGAGCAGGGCGTGGGCCAGGGTCTCCGTCTGCATGCGGTCCACCACCTGCTCCATGGCGGCCAGCGACAGCAGCTCGTCGCCCACGGAAAGCTCGCGGGTGCCGCGCGTGCGGATTTTGGGCGGCTTGCCCTTCTTGCCCTGGATGCCCGGCGACGGCAGCACCCGGCACGGGCGCGGGCCGAAGGGCTGGCTGCTCTCCGTGGCGCGGTCGGCGGGGTGCTCGGCGATGAT
>CAJXLG010000293.1 GCA_913055885.1 uncultured Rhodospirillales bacterium | reverse complement strand
CCTCATCTTTCGAGGCTTCGCCCTGTGGGCGAAGCACCTCATCTTTCGAGGCTTCGCCCTGTGGGCGAAGCACCTCAAGACGACCCTGATGGATGGCGCGTCGTGTTGAGGTGCTTTTCCGCGAGGAAAAGCCTCGAAACACGACGCCGGCACCCCGTGGCCCGGCCTGCCTGGACACGCAAGGATCGAGCGGAAGTCGTCTAATGCGCTTCACCGACATCTTCATCCGCCGCCCGGTCCTGGCGACGGTCATCAACCTGCTCATCCTGCTCATGGGCCTGCAGGCTTTCGGGATGCTGGACGTGCGCCAGTATCCCGAGACCCAGAAGACGGTGGTCACCGTCACCACCCCCTATCCCGGCGCCAGCGCCGAGCAGATCCAGGGCTTCATCACCACGCCGCTGCAGCAGGCCATCGCCGAGGCGGAGGGCATCGACTACATCAGTGCCACCTCCAAGCAGGGCGCCTCGACCATCAAGGTCCACATGCGGCTGAACGTGGAGTCGAGCACCGCCGCCTCCAACATCCAGGCCAAGGTGGCCAGCCAGAGCAACGCCCTCCCCGGCGGCGCCCTGGACCCGGTGATCACCACCTCCACGGGCGGCAACGCCCTGATGTACATTCCCATCTACAGCGAGACCGTCCCGCGCAGCCGCATCACCGACTACGTGAAGCGGGTGGTGCAGCCCAGGATCCAGGCGGTGGCGGGCGTCGGCAAGGCGGGGGTGCACGGCCAGCCCTTCGCCATGCGCCTGTGGCTCAAGCCCGACCGCATGGCCGCCCTGGGCGTCACGCCGGCGGACGTGAACAAGGTGCTGGAGGCCAACAACGCCCTGGCCCCCGCCGGCAACACCAAGGGCCGCTACGTCCGCGTCAACCTCAAGGCGGACACCCTCGCGGCCGATGTCGAGGATTTCAGGAACCTGGTGGTGCGCGAGGACGACGGCGCCCTGGTGCGGCTGCGCGACGTGGCCCACATCGAGCTGGGCGGCGCCGCCTACGACACCACGGCCTGGTTCAAGGGGCGCACGGCCGTGGTCATCGCCGTCAACAAGGCGCCCGGCAGCAACCCCCTCACCGTCGCCAACCGCGTGCGCGACGTCCTGCCCGGCATCCGCGCCGCCCTGCCGGCGAACATGAAGATCAACCTGGCCTACGACGCCAGCGCCTTCATCAGCGAGTCCATCACGGAGGTCTACAAGACCCTGGGCGAGGCGCTCCTCATCGTGCTCACGGTGATCTTCCTGGCACTGGGCTCCGGGCGTGCCGCCGTCATCCCGGCCGTCGCCGTGCCCCTGTCCATGATCGGGGCCGGCTTCATCATGTACGTCCTGGGCTTCTCGGTGAACCTGCTCACCCTCCTGTCCATGGTGCTGGCCATCGGGCTGGTGGTGGACGACGCCATCATCGTGGTGGAGAACATCCACCGCCATATCGAGGAGGGCCACACCAAACACGCCGCCGCCATCCAGGGCGCGCGCGAGCTGGTGGGCCCCATCGTGGCCATGACCGTCACCCTGCTCGCCGTCTATGCGCCCATCGGCTTCATGGGCGGCCTGGTGGGCAAGCTGTTCACGGAGTTCGCCTTCACCCTGGCGGGCGCCGTGCTCATCTCGGGCGTGGTGGCGCTCACCCTGTCGCCCATGCTGTCCGGCACCGTGCTCAACGATTCCGGCCATTCGGGCCGCTTCGAGCGCTGGGTGGAACACGTCTTCGACGCCCTGTCGCGCGGCTATCGCCGCGTTCTTGCCGCCAGCCTCCAGACCGTCTCCGTGGGGGTGATCTTCGGCGTGCTGGTCCTGGGCGCGTCGTACGCCATGTTCACCATGAGCCAGTCGGAAATGGCGCCCAAGGAGGACGAGGGCATCCTGTTCTTCCAGGGCACGGGGCCGCGCACCGCCACCATCGACTACATGAAACAGTACGCCCGCCAGCTGCAGACCATCTTCGAGGAGGAAGACCCGTACAGCGCCAGCTTCATGCTCATGGGCCGGGGCGGCACCAATGCCATGTTCGGCGGCATGAAGTTCAAGGACCGCGACAAGCGGAACGTCAACGTCCTGGACTACAAGGCGCGCCTGCAGAAGCTGACGAAGGGGGTGGCCGGCCTGGACATGGCCGTCTTCGCCCCGGCGCCCCTGCCCGGCACGGGCGGCGGCCTGCCCGTGCAGTTCGTCCTCACCGGCCAGCAGGATTTCGACAAGCTCACGGGGCTTGCCGACAGGATCATCGGTCGGGCCATGAAGAGCGGCAACTTCCTGTTCCTCAAGAAGAACGTGGAGATGGACCGGCCGCTCACCACCATCCGGGTGGACCGCGACCGCGCCGGCGACCTGGGCATCACCATGGCGGACATCGGCGGGGCGCTGGGCACCATGCTGGGCACGGGCTACGTCAACCGTTTCGCCATGGAGGGCCGCAGCTACAAGGTCATTCCCCAGGTGGCGCGCAGTGAGCGCCTGACGCCCGCGATGCTCAAGGACTACCGCCTGCGCACGGACAGCGGGAAGATGGTCTCCCTCGCCAATCTGGTGACGCTGGAAAAGGGCGTCGGCCCGTCCAGCCGCACCCAGTTCCAGCAGCTCAACGCCGTCACCCTGCAGGGGGTGCCGAAGCCCGGCGTACCCCTGGGCTCGGCGCTCGGCTTCCTGGAGCGGCAGACGCGCGAGCTGGCGCCCGGAAGCGTGGGCATGGACTACAAGGGGCAGGCCCGCCAGTTCGCCAAGGAGGGAAGCAGCCTGGTCAAGGTCTTCTTCCTGTCGCTTGTCGTCATCTACCTGGTGCTCGCCGGCCTTTACGAAAGCTGGCGCGACCCGCTCATCATCCTGGTCTCCGTGCCCATGAGCCTGTTCGGCGCCATGGCCTTCATCATGCTGGGGGCCACCACCCTCAACATCTACAGCCAGGTGGGGCTCATCACCCTCATCGGTGTGGTGGCCAAGAACGGCATCCTCATCGTGGAGTTCGCCAACCAGGTGCAGCGCGAGCGCGGCCTCGACCGCAAGCGGGCCGTGGTGGAGGCGGGCGCCATCCGCCTGCGGCCCATCCTCATGACCACGGCGGCCCTCATCATGGCCATGGTGCCGCTGCTCATCGCCACGGGGGCGGGCGCGGCGAGCCGCTTCGCCATCGGCCTGACCATCGCTGCCGGCCTGGGCGTGGGCACCCTCTTCACCCTGTTCGTGGTGCCCGCCTTCTACGCCCTCCTGGCGCGCGACCACGCGGGGCTCGCCGGGGGGGAGGGGTAGGGGCCGGCCCCGG
>CAJXLG010000292.1 GCA_913055885.1 uncultured Rhodospirillales bacterium | reverse complement strand
CGGCGTGTATTTGCTATCATCGCGTCTCTCCAGAAGAGGGAAACGGCATGAGTATTTCAAAAGAGCAGATTGAACAGGTTGCCTACCTGGCCCGGATCCAGATCAGTGACGCGGAAAAATCCGCCCTGGAATCCAAGCTGTCCAGCATCCTGGACATGGTGGATGAGCTCCAGGCCGCGGATACCGACGGCATCACGCCCATGGCCCACCCGCTCGACGCCACCCAGCGTCTGCGGCCGGATGAAGTGACCGAGCCCAACGAGCGTGAAAAGTTCCAGAAACTGGCGCCGGAAGCCGAGGACGGTCTCTACCTCGTACCACGCGTCGTCGAATAACGCCCAATTCCCTGATTGCCGGAACCGGACTGACCATGCATACGAAAACACTCTCTGAACTGTCCCGGATGCTCGACAGCGGCGAGACCTCCAGCGAGGAGATGACGCGCGCCCACGTCGAGGCCATGGAAAACGCCCGGCCCCTCAACGCCTTCATCACGGAGACCCCGGACGCGGCGCTGGACATGGCGCGCCGGTCCGACGAACGCCGCAAGCGCGGCGAGGCTGGCGTCATGGAGGGGCTGCCCGTGGGCATCAAGGACATGTTCTGCACCCGGGGCATCCATACCACGGCCGGCTCGCGCATCCTGAGCAATTTCGTGCCGCCCTACGAATCGACGGTCACCCATAACCTGTTCGACCAGGGCGCCGTGATGCTGGGCAAGCTGAACCAGGACGAGTTCGGCATGGGTTCGTCCAACCAGGCGAGCTTCTACGGCCCATGCACCAGCCCCTGGCGCGGCAACGAGGGCGCCGCCATGGTGCCGGGCGGCTCGTCGGGCGGTTCCGCGGCGGCCGTGGCCGCCCGCGTGGGCGTGGGCGCCACCGGCACCGACACCGGCGGCTCCCTCCGTCTGCCGGCCGCCTATTCCGGTGTCGTGGGGGCCAAGCCCACCTACGGCCGCTGCTCGCGCTTCGGCATCGTGGCCTACGGTTCGTCCCTGGACCAGGCGGGCCCCATGACGCGCACCGTGCGCGACAGCGCCATCATGCTCCAGGGCATGGCGGGCCACGATCCCAATGACTCCACCAGCGCCAACCGCGCCGTGCCCGACTTCGAGACGGGCCTGGACGGCGACCTGCGCGGCCTCACCGTGGGCATCCCGCGGGAATACCAGGTGGAGGGCATGCCGCAGGAAATCGTCGCCCTGTGGACCCAGGGCGCCGAATGGCTCAAGAGCGCCGGGGCCAGCGTGGTGGACATCAGTCTGCCGCACACGGAATACGCCCTGCCGGCCTATTACATCATCGCCTCGGCGGAGGCGTCCTCCAACCTGGCCCGCTACGACGGCGTGCGCTACGGCTACCGCGCCGAGGGCGAGACGCTGGAGGACATGTATTCCAATACCCGCGCCGAGGGCTTCGGCACGGAGGTGAAGCGGCGCGTGCTGCTCGGGACGTACCCCCTGTCGGCCGGCTACTACGACGCCTATTACCGCAAGGCGCAGAAGGTGCGCAGCCTCATCCGGCAGGACTTCACGACGGCCTTCCAGAACGTGGACGTCATCCTGACGCCCACCACGCCGTCGCCGGCCTTCCGGATGGGCGAGAAGATGGACGACCCCATCCAGATGTACCTGAACGACGTGCTCACGGTGCCCGCCAACCTGGCGGGGCTGCCCGGCGTTTCCGTGCCCGCCGGCCTGTCCGGCGCCGGCCTGCCGCTGGGGCTTCAGGTGCTGGCCCCGTGGTTCGACGAGGCCACCCTGTTCAAGGCGGCCGACGCCGTCGAGCGCGCCGCCGAGTTCAACGCCAAACCGGCCTTCCTGGAGGGGTGAGCCGTGGGGAAGGGTGACGCCATGGCCTACACGATCGAGGGCGAAACCGGAAGCTGGGAAGTGGTCATCGGCCTGGAGGTCCATGCCCAGGTGATCTCCCGGGCCAAGCTGTTCTCCGGCGCCGCCACGGATTTCGGCGCCGAGCCCAACAGCCAGGTGTCGCCGGTGGATGCCGGCATGCCCGGCATGCTGCCGGTGATCAACAAGTACTGCGTGGAGCAGGCGGTGCGCACGGGCCTGGGCCTGCGGGCGCACATCAACCGGCACTCCGTCTTCGCCCGCAAGAACTACTTCTATCCCGACCAGCCCACCGGCTATCAGATCTCCCAGTACGATCAGCCGCTGGTGGGCGAGGGGACGCTCTATCTGGACATGCCCGATGGCTCGACCCGCCCCGTGGGCATCGAGCGCCTGCACCTGGAGCAGGACGCCGGCAAGTCCTTCCACGACCAGCACGAGACCATGTCCCACATCGACCTGAACCGGGCCGGCGTGGCGCTCATGGAAATCGTTTCCCATCCCGACATGCGGAGCCCCGACGAGGCCGCCGCCTACATGCGCAAGCTGCGCTCCATCCTGCGCTATCTGGGCACGTGCGACGGCAACATGGAGGAGGGCTCGCTGCGCTGTGACGCCAACATCTCCGTGCGCCGCTCGGGCGAGGAACCGCGCACCCGGGCCGAGGTGAAGAACGTCAACTCCGTGCGCTTCCTGCACCAGGCCGTGGAGTACGAGGCGCGCCGGCAGGTGGACGTCTACGAGTCCGGCGAAGAGGTGGTGCAGGAGACGCGGCTGTTCGACTCCAACAAGGGCGAGACGCGCTCCATGCGCACCAAGGAGCACGCCCACGACTACCGCTACTTCCCGGACCCGGACCTGCTGCCGCTGGAACTGGACGACGCCTTCGTCGAGGGGGTGCGGGAAGGCCTGCCGGAGCTTCCGGACGAGAAGAAACAGCGCTTCATGGAGTCCTACGGCCTGTCGCCCTATGACGCGGGGGTCCTGGTGGCCGACCGGCCCACGGCCGACTTCTACGAGCGCGTGGCGAAGGGGCGGGACCCCAAGCTCGCCGCCAACTGGGTGACGGGCGACTTCTTCGCCGTCCTCAACAAGCAGAACGTGGACGTGGACGAGGCGCCCGTTTCCGCCGACCAGCTCGGCGGCCTGCTGGACCTCATGGCCGACGAGACCATTTCCGGGCGCATCGCCAAGGACGTCTTCCAGGAGATGGTGGAAACGGGCCGCGACGCCGGCGCCATTGTCGAGGAAAAAGGCCTCAAACAGGTCTCCGACACCAGCGAACTGGAAGCCATCGCCGACCGGGTCATCAGCGAGAACCCGGAGAACGTGGCGGCCTACAAGGGCGGCAAGGAAAAGCTGTTCGGCTGGTTCGTCGGCCAGGTGATGAAGGCCACGGGCGGCAAGGCCAAT
>CAJXLG010000291.1 GCA_913055885.1 uncultured Rhodospirillales bacterium | reverse complement strand
CGTGATGTCCAGACCGCCGACGAAGGCCACCCGGTCGTCCACCACCACCACCTTCTGGTGGTGCGAGCCGCCCACGGGCACCTGGTCGTCGCTCACGGCCCGGAGGCGGCGCGGCGTGTTCCAGTGCAGCTTGAGGGCGGGGGCGAACTCGCGGTCCAGGGCGTAAAGCAGGGTGTAGTCCCACAGCAGCACATGGATGTGCAGATGCCGGTTGGCGCGCAGGCAGGCGGCCAGGAAGTCGCGCAGGGACTGGCCGGCGGCGCCCGCCCGCTCCGCCCGCTCGCCGCGCAGCAGGGCGACACGGCTGTCCAGGTCCCAGCCCAGGATGAAGACCTGCCGCCGCGCCCGGGCGATGGCGTGGCGCACGGCGGCGAAGTAGGCGTCGCCGTCCACGACCCAGGAGAAACGCCGCGCCTCCGCCTGATGCCAGCATGTCTGCCCGGGCCGGAGGATGGCGGTCATGGCATGCGGACCTTTTGCTGGCGGCCAAGTCCATCCGTCGCGAGGCGTCCTGTTTCGAGGCTTTTTCCCTGCTGGAAAAAGCACCTCAACATGACGCGGCAGTCGTCCGCCTCACCCCCCGCGCACCCATCACGCCACTGGCGTGGCGCCGTCGCGGCGCAGCTTGTAGACGATGCTGTCGTGCAGCGCCTCGTAGGAGGCGTCGATGATGTTGGGCGACACCCCCACCGTGGACCAGCGGTTGCCGTGTCCGTCGGCGGACTCGATCATCACCCGCACCACGGCGCCCGTGCCGCCGCGGGGGCTGAGGATGCGCACCTTGTAGTCCACCAGCGCCAGGTCCTCCAGCTCGGGATAGTGACGCGTGAGGATCTTGCGCAGGGCGTGGTCCAGGGCGTTCACGGGGCCGTTGCCCTCGCCCACGGTCATGTGGGTCTGGCCGTTGATGTCCGCCTTGACGGTGGCCTCGGACGGCAGGGTGGTGCCGTGCGGCCCCTCCCAGCGGCGCTCGTCGATCACCCGGAAGGTCTGCATGTGATAATAGTCGGGCACGCCCTCCAGGATGCGCCGGGCCAGAAGCTCGAAGCTGGCCTCCGCGCCGTCGTAGGCGTAGCCGCCGTTCTCGCGCTCCTTGACCTCCTCCAGGAGGTCGTTGACGCGCGGATGCTTGGGGTCCACGTCGATGCCCGCCTCGCGGAAGCGGGCCAGGATGTTGGAGCGCCCCGCCTGGTTGGACACCACGATGTGCCGCCGGTTGCCCACGCTGGTGGGCTCGATGTGCTCGTAGCAGCGCGGGTCCTTTTCCACGGCGGAGACGTGCATGCCGCCCTTGTGGGCGAAGGCGGCCTCGCCCACGTAGGGCGCGTGGCGCGCCGGGGCGCGGTTGAGGCGCTCGTCCAGAAAGCGCGAGATGTGCGTGAGATGCTCCAGCCCCGCCTCGCCGATGCCGGTGGGCATGCCCATCTTTTCCGGCATGACGAGGCTCGGGATGATGGAGACCAGGTTGGCGTTGCCGCAGCGCTCGCCCAGACCGTTGAGGGTGCCCTGCACCTGGCGGGCGCCGGCGCGCACGGCGGCCAGGGAGTTGGCGACGCCGTTTTCCGTGTCGTTGTGGCAGTGGATGCCGAGGCGCGTTCCCGGCACGCGTTCCGTCACCCGGCCCACGATGTCGCCCACCTCGTGCGGCAGGGTGCCGCCGTTGGTGTCGCACAGCACCAGCCAGCGGGCGCCCGCCTCGCCGGCCGTCTCCAGACAGGCCAGGGCGTAGTCGGGATCGGCCTTGTAGCCGTCGAAGAAGTGTTCGGCGTCGAACAGCACCTCGCGCCCGCGCGCCGCCGCGTGGGCCACGCTGTCGCGGATCATGGCAAGGTTCTCGTCGCGGTCGATGCCCAGCGCCACCTCTACCTGGAAGGTCCACGCCTTGCCCACCAGGGTCAGGGCGGGCGCACCGCTGTCGATGACGGCGTTCAGGGTGGGGTCGTCGGCGACGGCCTTGCCGGCGCGCCGGGTCATGCCGAAGGCGGCGAGGCGCGCCGTCTCCAGCGCCGGGGGCTCGGCGAAGAAGGCGTTGTCCGTGGGGTTGGCGCCGGGCCAGCCGCCCTCGATGTAGTCCACGCCCAGGCGGTCCAGCTCGCGCGCGATGGCGGCCTTGTCCGCCACGGAGAAATCGACCCCCTGGGTCTGGGCGCCGTCGCGCAGCGTGCAGTCGTACAGGTAGACGCGGTCGTTCCGGTCCATTTCGCGCTCCGCCGTCACGCCGCGTCGTCGTTCTGGCTGGACTTGCCCGGCTGCACGTAGGCGCGCTGGCAGTGCTCCTCGCAGTAGGGCTTGCCGGGCACGATGGGCTTGCCGCAGAACTGGAAGTCGGGATCACCGGGATCGCCGTGGGGCCAGCGGCACATGTTGGGGCCCAGGTCCTCGAGCTGGACCGTCCTGGGCTTGCTCTTGCGCGGCTGGCTGGAGCGCTTGATGGGCGACGGCCGCGACGACAACCCGAGCCGGTGCGCCTTGCCCACCACGGCGTTCTTGGAGATGTCCAGGCGGCGGCCGATCTCCGCCGTGGAGTAGCCCTCCGTCCAGAGGCGTTCCAGCTCGGCGATGCGTTCCTCGTCCCAGGCCATTGTCACCCGTTCGTCGTGGCTTGATGCGGTGCCCGGTATATAGGCCGGCGGGCCGGTTCAGAACAACCCCTTGAACCGCTTTTTCGCCTTTTCGCCGCCCTGGTCGGCGTCCCCCTGCTGGCCCTGTTGCTGCGCGGGCTGTTGCTGTTGCGCCTGTTGCTGCTGTTGGGCCTGCTGTTGCGCCTGCTGTTGCGCTTGCTGTTGCGCTTGCTGTTTGGCCTGCTGGGCGCGCGCCGACGGCTGGGGCTGCTGGCCGCCCTGCTGCTGGGCATGGTCGGCCTGTTCCTCGGGCGTCTGGAAGCGCTCCATCTCGTGCTCGCCCACGAGCCCCTGGTCCACGAGCCCCTGGACGCTGTCCTCCATGGTCTGCATGCCCACCTTCCGGCCCATCTGGATCATGGAGTACATCTGCGGGATCTTGTTCTCGCGGATGAGGTTGCGCACGGCGTTGGTGCCCAGCAGGATCTCGTGCGCCGCCACGCGGCCGCTGCCATCCTTGCGCTTCAACAGGGTCTGCGAGATCACCGACTGCAGGCTCTCCGACAGCATGGCCCGCACCATCTCCTTGTCGCCCGAGGGGAAGACGTCGATGATGCGGTCGATGGTCTTGGGGGCCGAGGAGGTGTGCAGGGTGCCGAAGACGAGGTGCCCCGTCTCGGCCGCCGTGAGGGCCAGGGAAATGGTCT
>CAJXLG010000290.1 GCA_913055885.1 uncultured Rhodospirillales bacterium | reverse complement strand
GGGGCGCGACCGGGGCCGGCGCGAGCGTGACGCTGGCGGGCGGGACCCAGCAGGCGACCGCCGCGCTGCTGGCGCGCCACGCCGGCGTCGACGCGCCGCTGACGGTGGCGACCACCGCGGTTCTGGTCGCCGGGGACGATGCTGGCATAGGCCCGTTTCTCCGGACGGCGGCGGTTCAGCGGAAGACAGGAAGGTGGAATCCGTAGGCGCTCGGCTCCGGGCCCGTCAAGCTCCGGGCATGCGCCCCACCTTATCCCGGGGGCCGGGGCCGCACGCAACCGCGCCGCGGAAGACCGCTCCACCTCCGGGCGGCCTTGTCAGGAGGCGCACAGTGCCCTCCGGGCCGTGTTTTCAGGATCGGCTCCTTTCCGGCCTTCCGCCGGTCAGCTATAGTGTGGCCCAGCGGCGTTATCCAGGAATCGTGGCCAATCGCCTGAAAGGTAAGATGTCCGTCGCCCGGCTCCGAAAGCCTGCCCGGCAGGGCGCCTCCGATCGTGCTGGAAGGGCCAAAAGGCCATGAGTGAGGCACGTTTGCCCTGGTTCACGTTCGTCCTGGGCGCCGGCCAGCGGTACTGGCCGGGCGCCGAGGCAGCGGTGGCGCCCCTCCCGGTCCCCGCCGAGCCGCCCGGCCGCCTGGACAACGCTTTTACGACGGTTCCTTTGCCACCCTGGGCGGCCGACCTGATGCCGGGCAAGCATGCCGGGCTGTTGGTGGATACGGCCCGGCTGGTCGATGGCGAGGGACCTTCCTGGACGCGCTGCCAGTGGTGGAACGCCGTTTTCGACCTGCTTACCGGAATGCACGAGCGCCGCGTTGAAGCCCGGCGTGGCCCGCTCCATTCTTACGCCCTGCGCTTGAGCGGTTTGGAAGGCCGCCTCTTCGACCGTGCCTGGGTGAATCGCATCTTTTTGTTTTTGCGCCGCTGGGCGGCCAGGGAAGCGGGGGCAGATGAAGCACGCCTTTTCGGCCCCCTGCCGGCCGGCCGCGTTCATCTCACCCACGACGTGGACGCTGTGCGGAAAACGCCGGTCATTCGCGCCAAACAAAGCGTTTTCCACACCCTCAACGCGGGGCGGGCCATGGTCGCCAATCACCCGGTCCGGGCCGCGGCACGCCTGAGCCGCGCCTTCCGCTTTTCGTTGGGACCGGGCGACTTCTGGCGGATTCCCGAGCTATGTCGTATGGAAGCCGAACACAACGTGCGCAGCAGCTTTCACTTTTATGCCGGCGCCACCGGCGGGCGGCCTGTGCCATGGCAGCGGCGATTGTTCGATCCCTCCTATGATTTGGCGCACAACGACCTGAGCGGGGCCTTGCGGGCCCTTCATCAGGACGGGTGGGCCGTGGGGCTCCATCCGGGCCATGCCGCCTGGGCCGATGCCGGCCGGCTGGGGGAAGAGCGCCGGCGCCTGGAGGCGGTGTCGGAAATGCCCGTAACCACCGTGCGGCAGCACTGGCTTCGCTTCTCCTGGGAACATACGTGGGCGGCCCAGGCCGCGGCGGGACTGCGCACGGATTTCACCCTGGGCTTCAACGACCGGCCCGGCTTCCGGGCCGGCGCCGCCCTGGCCTGGACCCCGTGGATGGAAGATGGAACGCAAGCGCCAGTGGTGGTGCCCACCCTGTTCATGGACAGCCATTTCTACGATTATCACCCCATGACCGCGGAGGAACGGCGAACCGCCATGGGGCGTTGGCTCGACGAAGTGGCGGCCGTGCGGGGCGAGGCTGCGGTGTTGTGGCATCAACGGGTGTTGGCCCCCGATTACGGCTGGGGCGAGGGCTATGCAGACCTTTTGCGGGCCCTCGCGGCGCGGGGGCTGGAGACGGTACCACGCCCGCGTTAGCCCGGATTTTGAACCACCCCGGTCCATGCCATGCGGCATCCTGGTGCGCAGGCGCCGCCCCCTCGCGCGGCACGCATAAGGGCGCCTCGAAAAATTGGCCCGCAGGGCGGATGCGTCCAGCCCGGATTGTCGCACCGCTCGACGCGCTGTGTTGGCCTGCGCCGTGCCGATTGCGTCCCCGATCGGGGTCGGGGACAGGCATCGAAGGCCCGCCGGCGATGCTCCTCCCCTCAGGGTGGGGTAGGGGTCATCATAAGAGTGTGGGGTAGGGGTCATCATAAGAGTGTGGGGTAGGGGTCATCATAAGAGTGTGGGGAAGGGGGCATCATAAGAGCAAAGGGCTTCTTCGGCCGCGCCTGGAAAGGGATATGGCGGCGATCCCCCGGGGAGAAGAAGGCCAAGGCGGGCCGCAAGGCCCATCGCAACCGGCCGCTCAGCGAGCGTGAGACGCAGGGCGGCAAGACCCGCTCCAAGGCCCACGCCAAGGCCCCGATCGGCCTCAAGAACCTGACTTATAATATGCGGCGGAAGGTTCAGTTGGAGGGGATGCCCCTCGCCAGCGCCCCTGCGTAAGGCGGGTCCAGAGGTGCCGTGCGTTCAAGGCGAGGCCGGCAAGCCCAAAACAGCCGAAGAAACACGGCGAGCGGGGGCGGATTGGGGGGCGTCACGCTGCCGGCGCCACCTCACGTCCCCGAAAAACACCTTAGCGGCCCCACTTTTCGAGGTGCCCATATATCAATCTTGACAAGGGGAAGGGGGCAACGCAAAAAGCCCATCGACAAGCACGGCCATGAAGCAAGGCGTAGCATGACACCGACAGATACCGGGGAGCGGACGACACACCCGCGTGTCGCGGTTATCGGATGCGGCGGCTGGGGTCGAAATCTCGTTCGCAACTTCAGCCAGCTTGGCGCCTTGGAAGCGGTCTGTGACCGCTCACAGGACGTCGCAGCAGCCATGGCCGAGGAATATGCCGTTCCGGCTCGATCCTTCCAGGAGGTCCTTGCGCAGGATTCCATAGACGGTGTGGTTATCGCCGCTCCGGCCGAGATGCATGCCTCTTTGGCCCGCGAAGCCCTGGCACGGGACAAGCATGTTTTTGTGGAAAAACCCCTGGCCCTGGATCCGGACGAGGCAAAAGACCTGTGCACGCTGGCAGAAACGCGGGATCGGCGGCTCATGGTGGGCCACCTTTTGCAGTATCATCCCGCTTTCCAACGCATGCGGGAGATCGTGGCGGGTGGAACCCTCGGCCGCCTGCAATATGTCTATTCCAACCGCCTCAATCTGGGCCGCTTCCGGCGCGAGGAAAATGCCCTCTGGAGCTTCGCGCCCCACGACATTTCCATGATTCTGGGGCTGGCAGGGGAGGAGCCGCAGGCCGTTACGGCGGTGGGCGCTTACTACCTGCACAAGACGGTGGCAGATGTAACC
>CAJXLG010000289.1 GCA_913055885.1 uncultured Rhodospirillales bacterium | reverse complement strand
CTGCACCTCGACGACGTGGGCCTCAACCCCTCGCGCACGGCCCTGCTCGACGTGCTGGACGGGATGGGGGCCGACATCACCGTCGAGAACGAGCGCGTGCAGGGCAGCGAGCCGGTGGGCGACATTACCGTCCGCTCCGCCGAGCTGTCCGGCATCGACGTCGGTGGGACCCTCATCCCCAACCTGATCGATGAGATCCCGGTGATTGCTGTGGCCGCGGCCTGTGCAAACGGCCGCACCGAGATCCGGGACGCGGAGGAGCTACGGGTGAAGGAGACCGACCGCCTCCACGCCATGGCGCAAAACCTGGAGGCCCTAGGGGCCACGGTGCAAGAGCGGGAGGACGGCCTCATCATCGACGGCAACGGGCCCAATCTGCTGGGGGCCGCGGTCCAGAGCCACGACGACCACCGCATTGCGATGGCGATGGGCGTGGCCGGCCTCGTGGCGCACGGCACCACCACCATCGCCGATGCCGAGTGCGCCCGCGTGTCGTTCCCGGGCTTCTGGGACGAGCTCTCGCGTGTGTCGGTGGCTTGAGGGAAATGGGGGTGGGAGGCCACGGCCCGGACAGGGACGAAGGCGGAGCCCCAATGGTCCGTCACGATTCGCAGGGAACCACTGTCGAGCCCCTGGCCTGCCTCCTGACTACTTGGCCGCCAGGACGTCTACGTGCTCGATCTGGGGCGGCTCTTCGAGAAGCTCGTCGGCCCGGTCCATTAGGGCCGCGGCGATCTCGCCGTCGAGGTGCGCCTGTCGGCCGTCCTCCCCCGCAAACGTGTCGAAGATGCCGAAGGTGGTGTCGTCGATTTGCAAGGCGTACCAGGAAATGGTCTTTTCTTCGGCCTCCGCGAGCGGCAGGGCGTCTTTGAGGAATGTGCGGACCTCCTCCGCCTTGCCGGGCTTGGCGTGGAGGCGAGCGAGAAGAGAGGTTTGTTCGTTGGCCATGGGGCTATAGGAACGGGTTCGGAAGAAAAAAGCGTCGATGGACATGATTGCCCAACCATGTTCCGATACTCTTTGGGGCGTGGTCGTATTCCGGGACAGGCGTTACCATCCCCCAACATCTGAGGGCTCCGGTGAAACCCCCCGAACGTTTTTCCGGGACGCGGTATACCTGTCCGTTGCGTATTTGCGTCGTACATTGCAAAACGGTTCCATGAGGCCCCGAGGCTCCGGGTCGGAAGGGGCGCGTCCGCTCACCGACCGGGAAGAAGAAATTGCTCGTCGTGTTCGCCAGGCCCTCCACCTGCCGTCGTCCATGTCGGAACAGGAGGTGGCGCAGCGATTCCGGGGCAGCGTCGCGTGGCGACGGGCGCGTCTGGGGCTGACGGGCGAAAATCTGCGCGGCTGGCTCGCCACCAATCCCCTGCCCAAGGGGGTCGAGGTGGCCTTCCAGGGCGAGGACAAGGAACAGCGCGAGGCGGCCAACTTCCTGACCAAGGCGTTCGCGGTGGCGCTGTTCCTCATGGCGATCATCCTGGTCACGCAGTTCAACTCGTTCTACAGCGCGTTCCTCATCCTCTCCGCGGTGGTGCTGTCGACGCTGGGCGTGGTCCTCGGCCTCCTGGTGACCGGCCAGCCCTTCGGCATTGTCATGTCCGGCATCGGCGTGATCGCGCTCGCCGGCATCGTGGTGAACAACAACATCGTGCTGATCGACACCTTCGACCGGCTGCGCCGGTGGGAGCCCGACGTGCTCCAGGCGATCCTGCGCACCGGCGCCCAGCGGCTGCGCCCCGTCCTGCTCACCACGGTCACCACGATCCTGGGGCTCATGCCCATGGTGCTGGGCGTGAATATCGACTTCGTGAACCGGCTGGTGCAGGTGGGCGCCCCCTCGACCGACCTTTGGCGACAACTGGCCACGGCGATCGTCGCCGGGTTGGCCTTCGCCACCGTGTTAACCCTGGTGCTGACGCCCTGCGCCCTCATGCTGCGCGCCAACCTGGCCGCGTGGTGGCACCGGCGACGCGGGCGCGAGCCGGAGCAGCCGCCGGAGGCGGCGGAGCCCCGTCTGCCCAAGGCGGCCGAGTGACGTGTGCGGCCGGAATCTTTACCGCGCCTTAAAAAACCAGCGGGTACGTTAACGCCCACACCCCGAGGGCATCCCGGAAACGCGGCGCAAGGGCGAGCAGCGAGGCGGCGACGTGGCGGCAGAGACCGAGCCGGGCATGGACGCGACCAACGCCATGGAGGTTCTCGCGCACACCTCGAGCCCGATCGAGGTGGGCGAGATCGAGGTCGACGAAAGCGGCGGCGTGCGCCCACGCGTCTCGGATGCGCCGGTGTCCTTCCGATTCCACTATTACGGCGTGCCCTTCGACGCCACGATGCCCACCGGGGACCCGGCGGCGCGCCTCTATCTGACGGCCACGCTGGGCGTGATTCCGTTCAGCCTGGAAAACAGCTTCGGCCGGAAGGCGGCGCGCGCGATCATCCGGCAGGCGCAGATGCCCAATGGCCGCCTGCGCGTCGACGCGCAGTCGCGGGTCCATCTGGAAATGACCGGCACGCCGCAAACGCCGCGCACACCGGTGAACGTGCTCTCAACGGTGGCGGCGCTGCTCATGGAGGCGAAACCCTATCTCGACCTGCTCGAGGTTTCGCTCAGCCGCGGCCGCCGGCGCTCGCGCCGGCCCGTCGCGTAATCGCGCCGAATCATCGGCGCGCGCAGTCAGCCGCCGCCCGCGCCCCCGGCATCGGGCAGGACGAACACCTGCCCCGGATAGATGAGATCCGGATCCGCGATCTGGTCGCTGTTGGCACGGTAGATGGTCGTGTACTGGATTCCCGCACCATAGGTCCGGCGGGCGATGGTCCACAGGTTGCTGCCCGGCTGGACCACCACCACCCGGGCCTCGTCCAGGCCCTTGAC
Organism: uncultured Rhodospirillales bacterium; assembly: GCA_913055885.1. GTDB lineage: Bacteria > Pseudomonadota > Alphaproteobacteria > Rhodospirillales > CAJXLG01 > CAJXLG01. The sequence goes on along the minus strand of CAJXLG010000289.1, from coordinate 413 downwards.
CGACGGCTGGCTGGCGAACGGGGTGGCCGAGCGGGCCCGCACCGTGCCTTCGGCGTCGAGCGCGCGCGCCTTCAGCGTGTACAGGCCCGGCCGGATGTCGCCCCGGTGGATCACGGACCACGCGCCGCTGCCGGGTTCGGCGCGCGCGGCGCCCAGCTTTTGTCCGTCGAGGCGCAGCACAACGCGCCGGTGTGGGGTGGCCACGCCGCTGACCACGAGGCCGCCACGGTTGGTGTACTGGACCACGCGAAAAGCGAGCCGGGCGCCGTCGCCGTCAGCCGCGCCGGCCCCGTCACCCTTCCCGTCGCCACCGGCGGCGTCGCCCTTGCCCCCCGGCTGCTGGAGCACCTCGGCGCCGCCGCTGCCCCGACGCGGCACCCTGAGCGCGAGCGGCTTGGACGCGCCCCCGGTGG
>CAJXLG010000288.1 GCA_913055885.1 uncultured Rhodospirillales bacterium | reverse complement strand
TGACATATTCGCCGTATGATCGTCGTCCTGAGGTGCTCTTTTCCCTGAAAAGAGCCTCGAAGGACGACAACAAAACGTATTGATTGTACGCGCCAAGTGGGTGGGGAATGTCCTGGCGGCCGCCCCCTTGAACAGCCCCGGCCTTTTTGCTAAATACGAGACTGCCGAGAGGCGGCGGTCCGAGGGGCCCGCCGCCCGGTTCCGGAAAAGCTGTGCGGTCGTGGCGGAACTGGTAGACGCGCAGCGTTGAGGTCGCTGTGGGCATTGTGCCCGTGGAAGTTCGAGTCTTCTCGACCGCACCAACATCCGCCGGCCCCGCGTAACGCACCGCGGGGCCGGCGTTTTACGCTCCGCCGATAACGATCCGCCCCGGGCCGTATCGGGGCGCCGTCCCTCTCCCCGACGGTGGCGAGCGCACAGGAGGGCCGCGCCATGAGCGATGATCGCGCCCCCGCCCAGGCCGACGAGCGCGCCCCGGGCCGGCCGGAGGTGGCCCCGGCCGACGATGCCTACGGCCTGCACCTTGAGGACGAGCGCGCCGTCATCGAGGCCCTCGACGCCGGCGACACGGAGACCGTGCGCGGCCTGGTGCTGCCCATGCACTACGCCGACGTGGCGGGGCTCCTGCACCGCCTCGACGCCGACAAGCGCACCCGCCTCGTCCAGGCCATCGGCGACGACCTCAATCCCGACACCCTGTCCGAGCTGGACGAGACGGTGCGCGAGCAGGTCATCCGCGAGCTGGGCTTTTCCACCCTGGCTGCCGCCGTGCACGAGATGGAATCCGACGACGCCGTGCACGTGGTGGCCCATCTCGACGCCGAAACGCGCGAGCAGGTGCTGTCGGCCCTGGACGCGGCGGAACGCGCGCTCATCGAGCAGGGGCTGTCCTATCCCGAGGAGACGGCCGGGCGCCTCATGCGCCGCGAGCTGGTGGCCGTGCCCGCCTACTGGACCGTGGGCGAGACCATGGACTACCTGCGCACCAGCCGCAGCCTGCCCGAGGAATTCTACAACATCTTCGTCGTGGACCCGCGCCACCGCCCCGTGGGGATGATCCGCCTGAGCCGGCTGGTGTGCGCGCCCCGGCGCGAGCGCCTGGAGGCCATCGCCGACACGGACATGACCCTCATTCCCGCCAGCATGAACCAGGAGGAGGTGGCCTTCCTCTTCCGCCGGCACAACCTTTTGTCCGCCGCCGTGGTGGACAGCGCCGGCCGCCTGCTCGGCACCGTCACCGTGGACGACGTGGTGGACGTCATCGACGAGGAGGCGGAGGACGACCTCATGCGCCTTGGCGGCGTCGCCGAATCGGACCTCTATACCCCCATCCTGCGCACCGCGCGGTCGCGCCTGACGTGGATGGTGGTGAATCTGGGCACGGCCATCCTGGCGTCGCTGGTCATCGCCCTGTTCCAGGACACCCTGGACCAGATCGTGGCCCTGGCCGTGCTCATGCCCATCGTGGCCTCCATGGGCGGAAACGCCGGCATCCAGACCCTGACGGTGGCCGTGCGCGCCATCGCCACGCGCGAGCTGTCGCCCACCAACGCCTGGCGCCTGCTGGGCAAGGAAGGGCTGGTGGGGGGGCTCAACGGCCTGGCCCTGGCCGCGGTGACGGGGGTGGTGGCCTGGCTGTGGTTCGGCGACTGGGCGCTCGGCGGCGTCATCGCCCTGGCCATGATCCTCACCCTGATCGTCGCCGGCCTCTCGGGGGCGGCCATCCCCCTGGCCCTGGAGCGCCTGCGCATCGACCCGGCGGTGGCGTCGGGCATCTTCCTCACCACCATCACCGACGTGGTGGGCTTTTTCACCTTCCTGGGCATCGCCGGGCTGTTGCTGTTGTGAGCGAGACGAGGGGACGATCATGGAATTCTTCCGTCATGTCCGGGCCGACACCCACCCCGAGACCCTGCGCGCCGCCCTGACCACCCCGGCGCTGCCCGACTGGTGCGGCTCCGTGTTCGCCGTCGAGGAGGGCGCCACGGCCGACGCCGGTGTCGTGGGCTGCATCTGGGGGCGCTTCACCTTCCACCGCGAGGCCGTCAACGGCGGCGTGCGTTTCACCCTGCCGGAATGCCCCAACGCCCTGGCCGTCACCATCACCACCCACCTGCCGCCGGACCCGGGAGCCGTGGTGATCCATGGCACCATCAACCGGCAGGAAGCGGACCCCGATTTCGTCGAGTCCGTGGAGACCTTCGTGGACGACTGGGCCGCCGGCCTTCAGGCTGGCCTGTCGTTCGCACATCAAGATGTCTGACGGAAGGAACACGTGAAGTGGCCGGCAGGGCCGGCCATGTGTTTACGACATTCCGGCCGCACGGGCCTTGCTCCCGCGTGCCGGCCGTGCCATCGTTACACCATCGAGGCATCGGGGGAGACGGATCATGCGCAAGGCCCTTCTTACCGGCATCGCCGTTGCCGGCGCCGTGGCGGCGACGACGGCGGCCCAGGCCCGGACGCCGTGCATCAAGAAGGACGACGAGGCGGCGGCGGTGAAGACCCATGTGCTCAAGACGGAGCTCATGGTCGCGGCCCTCACGTGCCGCCACAAGGACCGCTATAACGCCTTCGTCGAGCGGTTCGAGAACCGTCTGGAAGCGCGCGGCCAAACCCTCAAGGCCATGTTCGAGCGGGCGCACGACGGCGACGGACGCCGGGCCCTGGACCGCTACGTCACCCGGCTGGCCAACAAGGCGGCCGCGCGCGGCACGCCGTGCACGAAGGCGCGCGCCCTGTTCAGCAACGTCATGACGGTGCCCCCGCAGCGCCTGGCCCGCTTCGCCGACAGCCGCGCCTTCAGCGACACCCACGGCCTGGACCGCTGCGGGACCCGGACGAGCATGCGCTGATCATGACGCACGGCCGCCAGCGCCACTGGGACGGGGTCTTCAGCGAAAAGGGCGAGTCGGACCTCACGTGGTTCCAGGAACGACCGGCGGTCTCCCTCGACCTCATCCAGCGCCGCACCGGCCCGGCCGATGCCGTGATCGACGTGGGGGGTGGCGACTGCCGGCTGGTGGATCATCTGCTCGCGGCCGGCTACCGCGACCTCACCGTGCTGGACATTGCCCCCGCCGCGCTTGAGCGCAGCCGCGCCCGCATCGGGCCGTGCGACGAAGTGGCCTGGATCGAGGCCGACATCACCACCTGGACTCCGCGGCGGCCCTACACCCTGTGGCACGACCGGGCGGTGTTCCACTTCCTCACCCGGGCCGCCGACCGTGCCGCCTACCGCGATGCTCTCCTGCGCGCCGTACCGCCGGGCGGCCGGGCCGTCATCGCCACCTT
>CAJXLG010000287.1 GCA_913055885.1 uncultured Rhodospirillales bacterium | reverse complement strand
CGGGGTGAGCTATCCCCTGGTGCGCGCCCAGGACCGCAACCTGACCGTCACGGCCCGCTACCAGCACCAGGACACCCAGGACGAGGCGGACGACCTGATCTACGCCGCCAAGGCCATTCATTCCGTCCCGCTGGGCGCCCGCTTCGACCGGCGGGACACCCTTGGCGGCGGCGGCGTCACCTTCGGCACGGCCCGGCTGGTGCCCGGCCGGATGATCGTGGATACGGGCGGCCGGGCCGACGATTCCTTCCTCAAGGGGCACCTGCGGCTGGCCCGCCATCAGCGGATGCCCGGCCCGTGGCGGCTGTTCGGGCGCCTCACGGTGCAGACGGCGGACGGCGAGCTGCCGTCGTCGGAAACCATGACCCTGGGCGGGGTTGATGGCGTGCGCGCCTACCCCCAGGGCGAGGGCACGGGCAGCCGGGGCGTGCGCGGCCGCCTGGAGGCCCGCTATCGCCTGGACGCCTTCACCCCCTTCGGCTTCTTCGATGCCGGACACATCGCCGGCCTGGGCAACGAGGACGACCGCACCCTGGCGGGCACCGGGGCGGGCGTGCGCTTCAGCAAAGGGGGCTGGAACGCCGAACTGGTCGCCGCCTGGAAGGTGCGCGGCGGCGCCCCCGAGTCCGACACCAAGGAGTACAACCCGAGGCTCTGGGTCTCCGTCCGGCGTACGTTCTGAAACCGCCCGATTCACTTTCCGTTCAAACGAACGCAGCCCGCCTGGACGGAAAAGGCCCTACAGCATCAGGCGCACGCCGACGAAGGCGGCGTAGAGGGCGATGATGAGCGCGCCCACGGGCCGGTTCAGGCCGCGGCAGGCGGCGGCGAGGCCGACGGCCGCGGCCGTCATGCCCAGAAGCCACCAGATCTCCACGAGCCCCACCGTCGTCTCCGTCACGCCGAACACCACGGCCGGCAGGCCCAGCCCCACCACGATGTTGATGGTGTTGCTGTTGAGGGTCTCGCTGACGACGGCCGCCCCCTCGCCCGCAAGGGCCAGGCGCACGGAGGTGTAGATGTTGGGAAGCCCCGTGAGCGCCGCCAGGATGAGCACGCCCATGAGCGCCTCGGGAAGGGCCCATACCCTGGAGAGCGCCAGGGCGCTGTGCACCATGCCCACGCTGCCCGCCACGATGATCACCAGCGACCCGGCGATGACGCCGGCCGTGAGCCAGCCCGGCCACAGGGGCGCGTTGCCGCCGCCGGCCCGGGCGTGGCCGTGGACGTCCTCCACCAGGGCGACCAGGGCCCGCCGGATCTCCCCGGGCAGGGGCAGGTGCCTGATCCGGGACCCGCGCGCCCACAACAGGAAGACATAAACGCCGAGCACCACCAGCAGAAGCCCCAGCCCCACGGCCGGCGGCAGGCCGTGCACCACGAGCAGCAGCGCCACCGCCGTCACCAGCAGGGAAACGGCGCCGTTGAACAGGACCACGGGCGCGCGCAGGGGCAGCCGGCCCGCCACGAGGCCGCTGAGACCCATGAGGGCGGCGAGGTTGAAGAGGTTGGAGCCGAGCACCACGCCCAGGCCCACGGAATGGGCGTTGGCCGTCAGGGCGGTGATGGCGGAAAAGATCTCCGGCGAATCGGAGCCCAGCGCGGCCACGAGCCCGAGCAGCCCGGGGAGCATGCGGAACCGGGCGCCGATGTCGTTGAGCCCGCGCGCCAGCCAGACACTGCCCAGCGTGATGGCCACGAGACCAACGGCAAAGACGACGTAGGCGGTGGTGGCGGTCATGTTTCCTCCCTCGCCGGACGGCCCGGCCGCCCATAGCAGTCCAGGCGGCCGGGCGGCAAGGCATGGTTGGAAGCGGCCGGCGCGCGACGACCCCAAACAAAAGACGCCCGGGCTTCGCAAGAGCCCGGGCGCCGGATCAGGCCGGCCCGCCGTTGGCGGGCCTGGCTATGTTGGTGGAGCCGAGGGGGATCGAACCCCTGACCTCTGCAATGCCATTGCAGCGCTCTCCCGGCTGAGCTACGGCCCCGTCGTATTGTTCTGGCGGCGCCGGGCGTCGCCCCGTCCGCCTGTAGCCCCGAACCTATGAATTTGCCGGGCCTTATGCAAGAGGGAAATTTGCGCTGAACGCGGCCGGCGCGGCCTTCACCCGAAAAGCTTGTCGATGTCGTCCTGGGACACCTGCTGCTCGGTATCGCCGAAGAGCTTGTCGATGTCGTCCTGGCTGTTGGACTCGCCGCCGCCCTCGTCCTGTTGCTGGCCCTGATCCTGTTTGTCGCCCTGGCCGCTGTCCGTCTTGCCGGATTCCTTCTTGTCCTGCTGCTTGCCCTGTTCCTTCCCGGCTTCCTTTTTCTCGGCCTCTCCCTTCTCGGCCTCTCCCTTCTTGGCCTCTTCCTTCTTGGCCTCTTCCTTCTTGGCCTCGCCCTTCTTGCTTTCCTGCGTGCCCTCCTGTTTGCCGGCCGCCTGCTGTTCGCCGCCGCCGCCATCGAACATGGCATCCACATCGGCCTGGCTGGCCTCGCCGCCGCCACCGCCGCCGTCGAACATGGCGTCCACATCGGCCTGGCTGGCCTCGCCGCCACCATCGTCACCAGCGGCGGCCGCTTCTCCGCCGCCCTCGTCGCCCCCCGTTTCCGCGCCGCCCCCATCGAAGAGGGCGTCGATGGAGGCCTGGTCCGCCTGACCATCCCCCAGGACGTTGTCCACATTGTCCTGGGAGACCTCGCGCTGCGGCCCGTGCAGGATGGCGCGGTCGCCCTCCTTGCCCTCGTCCTTGTTGCGCAGGCGGCTGGTGGGGATGTTGGCCAGCTTGTGGCGGCCCCACATGGCGATGAGGGCGTTCACCCGCTCCTCGACGAACTTGAGGGACTCGACGATCTTGGACACGCGCTGGCCGGTGATGTCCTGGAACGAGCACGCCTCGAACACGGCGATGGTGTTCTCGCCGGCCTGGTCGAGCAGCTTGCGGATCTCGGGATCGTCCGTCTTCTGGCGGATCTGGTTGTGCACGTCCTCCACCGCCTCCACGGACTCCATGATGGTGTCCGTGGCCTGCTCCGTCGCCTGGGTGATGGCGTCGAGCTGGTCGGCCATGGACGTGAAATAGTCCTCTTCCGCGTCGGGATGGCGGATAGAGGCGATTTCCGTCCGCATCCGCTGGATGTGATCGAAAAGCCCGACAAGCTCCCGCTTAAGGGCGGTTACCTCGGAGGATTGCCGGGAAGACCCTTCGGCCGTCACGCGTGATCCACCAATCGTTTCCAGAGTCCAAGCGTCCTGCTGAAGTGTAACCGTCTGGCGTTTTGGTGAAAAGGGCGGATCGGCTGTTGCCTGCCCGGCGGG
>CAJXLG010000286.1 GCA_913055885.1 uncultured Rhodospirillales bacterium | reverse complement strand
CATGCCAGCCGCACGGCCGTGCCCATGATGCGGAACCAGGGCTTCGGCCGCATCATCAACATCGCCTCGGCCCACGCCCTGGTGGCCTCGCCCTACAAATCGGCCTACGTCGCGGCCAAGCACGGCGTCGCCGGCCTCACCAAGACCGTCGCCCTGGAGGTGGCGGAGGACAACGTCACGGTGAACGCCATCTGCCCGGGCTATGTGCTGACGCCCCTGGTGGAGGACCAGATTCCCGACACGGCGAAGGCGCGCGGCCTGTCGGAGGAGGCGGTGAAGCGCGACGTGCTGCTTGCCGCCCAGCCCACCAAGGAGTTCGTCAAGACGGACGAGGTGGGGGCGCTGGCCGTCTTCCTGGCGGGGCCGCAGGCGGCCTCCATGACGGGCACCGTGCTCCCCATGGACGGCGGCTGGACGGCGGAATAGGAGACTCCCCATGACCGACAAGAAACCCATCAACCTGGCGCTCCAGGGCGGCGGGGCCCACGGCGCCTTCACCTGGGGGGTGATCGACCGCCTGCTGGAGGACGGCCGGGTGCATTTCGAGGGCATCTCGGGCACCTCGGCCGGGGCCATGAACGCCGCCGTCGTTGCCGACGGCCTGGTGGCGGGCGGCCCCGACGGGGCGCGCCGGGCGCTGCACGATTTCTGGACCGCCGTGGCGCGCGAGGGCCAGAAAAGCCCCATCCAGCGCAACCCGGTGAACGTGCTGCTGGGGGACTGGAGCCTGGACAACTCGCCCGGCTACATGGCCATGGACCTGGTGTCGCGGCTTTTCTCGCCCTACGAGCTGAATCCCCTGAACCTCAACCCCTTGCGCGATCTTCTGGAAGACCACGTGGATTTCGAGCGGGTGCGCCACTGCAAGGAGACCAAGCTGTTCATCTCGGCCACCAACGTCCACACGGGGCGGGTGCGGGTCTTCGACACGCCGGAAGTCACCTGCGACACGGTGATGGCCTCGGCCTGCCTGCCCTTCCTGTTCCGGGCCGTGGAGATCGACGGCGTGCCCTACTGGGACGGCGGGTACATGGGGAATCCGTCGCTGTTCCCCTTCTTCAACGCCTGTTCCACCTCGGACGTGCTGCTCATCCAGATCAACCCCATGACCCGCGAGGCGACGCCCGCCACGGCCACCGAGATCACGAACCGGCTCAACGAGATCACCTTCAACGCGTCGCTCCAGAAGGAACTGTACCACTGGGCGTTCGTCTCGTGGCTCATCGAGGAAGGGAAGCTCGATCCGGCGGACTACAAGCAGATCCTGTTGCACCGCATCCACGCGGTGGAAGAAATGCGCAAGCTGGCGGCCTCGTCCAAGATGAACGCCGAGTGGGCGTTCCTGGAACACCTGCGCGATCTGGGCCGCGATTCGGCGGCGCAGTGGCTGGAAACCTCTTATCCCGGTGTGGGACACCATTCCACCGTGGACATCCGCGAGCTGTGCGCGTGACCGGGGGAGTCCGGCCGCCATCCAAGAAACAGAACCGTTTGCGTCACCCGGGCCACAAAAAGGGGGCCATCATGATTCACCACCTGTCCCTTACCGACCTCGCCAAGGCCATCGGCGTGGGTGTTGGCGTGGGCATCCTCACGGCCGTCGTCATGGTCCCCGCCAACCTCGCCGGGCTGCCGCCCATGCCCGAACCGCCGGCGCTGGCCTTCGCCGAGCTGGTGCTGGGCACCGACCTGCCCATGCCCGTGGGCCTGCTTTTCCACGTGCTGTACGTGACCTTCTGGTCCGTGGTGTTCATCGCCCTGTTCCGGGACAACCCCGGCTTCCTCAAGGCGCTGGGCCTGGGGCTCGTGCTGTGGATCGGCGTGCTGGTGGTGTTCTTCCCGCTCCTGGGCTGGGGCTTCCTGGGGCTCGCGGTGACGCCGAAGATGATCCCGGGGTCCCTGGTGCCACACCTGCTGTTCGCCGTGGTCCTGTGGGGCCTGAGCCGGGCCGTTTTCGGCGCCGGCCGGGCACGGGCCTGACACCCGCGAAGAAGCCTGTTGTCGGGCCTCCGGCCCGCGCCCGGTTTACCGGCGGGGCCGGAGGCCGCATCCTGTAACGATCAGGATCAAAGGGGGCCATCATGACAAGCGCCACCGACCGCCACGACCGGGATCATGTGACGATTCACGGCCGGCGCATGGCCTATGCCCACGCTGGCCGGGGGGCGCCCATCCGCTTCCTGCACGGCAATCCCACGTATTCCTATATCTGGCGCAACATCATGCCCGCGGTGGAGCCCCTGGGGCACTGTGTGGCGCCCGACCTCATCGGCATGGGGGATTCGGACAAGCTTTCGGATTCCGGACCCGGACGATACCGCTACGCGGAACACGAGGCCTATCTGTTCGGCCTGCTGGACGCCCTGGACCCGGGCGCGCCCGCCGTGCTGGTGCTGCACGACTGGGGGGCCGCGCTGGGGCTGGCGATCTGGGGCTTCGCGCGCCGGGGCCGGAACCCGCTCGGCCCCATCCTGTTCCTGCTGATCGCCCTGATCGTGGTGCAGGGGGTGTGGCCGCTCGAGCTGCAGCGCTCGTCGTTCCACTGGCTGCCGTTCCGCGGCTTCCTCGAGGGCAGCATGTTGCTGAATTTCCTCAGCCTGCTGACGAAGCTGTATTTCTACGGGGCCCTGGTCTGGCTGGTCCATCGGCTCACGCGGGGCTCGTGGCTGGCCCTGGTCGTGCCGGTGGCGGTCACGCTGTTCGTGGAGGTGGCGCAGACCCGCGTGGTCGGTCACACGGCGGAGATCGCGGATCCGCTGCTGTGCGGGCTCATCTGGAGTGTCGTCCGGGTGCTCGAACGCCGCGACGGCGGCGTGCCGGGGCGCCGCCGCGGCCCCGCGCGCTGACGGGGTTGCCCCGCTCAGGGAGTTGTTCAACGATGGCAGGCGCATCGGCGCGTTTCGGTGATTCGGCCGATCCTGGGAGATCCCGGCATGCGCTGGAAACAGGCACGCATCCCCCATCCGGTCCGCCTGGCGATGCTCGCGCTGCTGGCATTGCAGGCCGTTGCGGGGGCGCACGCGCAGACCTACGTGGTCGGCCCGGGCGACTACCGCGAGGTCCTGGGCCGGCTCGAGCCCGGCGACACGCTGGCGCTGCAGGCCGGGCAGTATCGCCACGGGCTGCCCGTGCACAACCTCGAGGGGACGCAGGAGGCCCCCATCCACATCGCGGGCCCGCAGGCGGGCGACCCGGCCATCATCCATCCCCCCGAAGGCGGCAACGTCGTGAGCCTCGTCGATTCGCGCTGGGTCACGCTGCGCGACCTCGTCATCGACGGCGACGGCAGCGGCGCCGATGGG
>CAJXLG010000285.1 GCA_913055885.1 uncultured Rhodospirillales bacterium | reverse complement strand
CGCCCGCCAGCACGAGCGCCAGCACGTCAAGATCAACCGCGCCGTCCTGCGTCAGTACGAGAACCGCTTCCGCCGCGCGCTCCGGCGGAGTATCCAGGAAGCCACCCCGGTGGCGGCGGAATCCGTGTCCGCCGGCAAACGCGAGCCGGCGCGGCACCTGCGCGACGCGCTCCGGGCCGTCCTGAGCGAGGCCAACGAGCAGCGCAAGGCGGAGAACGCCAAGCTCGACACACCCGAAAACTACGCCAGGACCCAGAAGCGCTGCGACAACTGGTGAGGCTCAGGCGGAGAAGGACATGCCGCAGCCGCACGTGGAGTCGGCGTTGGGGTTGGTGATCTGGAAGGAGGCGCCGATCAGGTCCTCGACGAAATCCACCGTGGATCCGGCCAGCAGATCGAGGGACACCTCGTCCACCACCACGTTCACACCGTGCGCCGGGATGACCACGTCCTCGTCGGTGGTGTTCTCGTCCAGGGAAAAGCTGTACTGAAACCCGGAACAGCCGCCGCCGTTCACGGCGACCCGGAACATCAGGGCCTCGTTGCCCTCGCTCTCGATGAGCTTGCGCACCCGGCCGGCGGCCTTTTGGGTAATGGTCAGGGAGGACTCGTTCATGGCGGCCTTTCCTTCTGCCTCGCGCCTGTTCCCTGAATGTAGGGTGTGCACCGGCCGCGTCAAACACCGGCCGCGTTCCGCCGTTGCCTGACGGCGTCCCGGCGGTTACCGTCCGCCCATGATCGCCACGGACACCTTTCCCGTGCCGGAACGGCTGGCGCCTTACGCCTGCCATGCGGCGGACAGCCGCGGACGGCTCCATGACGAGCCGGCCAGCCGCACGCGCACGGCATTCCAGCGCGACCGCGACCGCATCATCCACTCGGCCGCATTCCGGCGCCTGAAGTGGAAGACCCAGGTGTTCGTCTATCACGAGGGCGACTACTTCCGCACGCGCCTGACGCACAGCCTGGAAGTTTCCCAGATCGCCCGCTCCATCTGCAGCCACCTGGGGCTCAACCAGGACCTGGCCGAGGCCCTGGCGCTCGCCCACGACCTGGGGCACGCGCCCTTCGGCCACGCCGGCGAGCACGTCCTCAAGAACCAGCTCCAGGACCTGGGGGGCTTCGACCACAACGTCCAGTCCCTCAGGCTCGTCACCAAGCTGGAAGAGCGCTACGCCGCCTTCGACGGCCTGAACCTCACCTGGGAAACCCTGGAAGGGCTCATCAAGCACAACGGCCCCCTGCGGGATGCCGAGGGGGCGGGGCAGGTGGCCGACTACGTCGCCCAGTACGACCGCGACAACCCGCTGGCCCTGGAAACCTGGCCCTCCGCCGAGGCCCAGGTGGCGTCCCTGGCCGACGACATCGCCTACAACAACCACGACATCGACGACGGCCTGCGCGCCGGTCTGTTCGCCGTTGCCGACCTGGAGGACGTGCCCCTGGTGGGGCCCGTTTTCCACGAAACCCGCAAGGCTTTTCCCGACACGGACGAGTCCCGGCTCATTCACGAAGCGGTACGGCGCATGTTCGGCCTCATGGTGGAGGATCTCACCACGGAGACGGCGCGCCGGCTGCGCGAGTCCGGCGTGGCAGGCCCGGCCGACGTGCGCCGCCTGGGCGGCCCGGTGGCCGCCTTTTCCGACGCCATGCGCCGCAATGACGCGGCCCTCAAGGACTTCCTGTTCCACAACATGTACCGCCACCATCAGGTGAACCGCATGACCTCCAAGGCCCGGCGGGTGATCCACGACCTCTTCACCCTCCTGAAGGACGAGCCGGGCTGCCTGCCCACGGAATGGCGCCGGCGCGCGGGGGAGCCCGGCAGCCCGCGCACCACCCGGCTGGTGGCCGACTACGTGGCGGGCATGACCGACCGCTTTGCCCTGGAGGAACACCGTCGCCTGTTCGATTTGCAGATCAAGCCATGACCAACTTCTTTCGCGATTTCGACAATCACATCAGGCAGGCCCTCAACGATCTGGCGGCGGAAGGCCGCCTGCCGGAGGACCTGGGAACGCGCGAGTTCACCGTGGAGCCGCCGCGCGACCCGCAACACGGCGACGTCGCCACCAATGCCGCCATGGTCCTGGCGAAGCCGGCGGGCGAGAAGCCGCGCGACCTGGCGGCCCTGCTGGCGGAGCGCCTGGAGCGGGTGGCCGGCGTCACGGCCGTCGAGGTGGCCGGGCCCGGGTTCATCAACCTGCGCCTGTCGGAAGGCTTCTGGGCCGAACGCCTTGCCGACGTGCTGCGCGCCGGCAAGGCGTGGGGCCGCTCCACCATCGGCAACAACGCGCCGGTGAACGTGGAGTACGTCTCCGCCAACCCCACGGGCCCCATGCACGTGGGTCACGCCCGCGGCGCCGTGGTGGGCGACGCCCTGGCCAACCTCCTGGCGGCGGCGGGCTACAACGTGACCCGCGAGTACTACATCAACGACGCCGGCGCCCAGGTGGACACCCTGGCGCGCTCCGTGCACCTGCGCTACCGGCAGGCGCTGGGGGAGGCCGTCGGGGAGATTCCCGAAGACCTCTATCCCGGCGAATACCTCGTTCCGGTGGGCGAGGCCCTGGCCGAGCAGGAAGGCGACCGCCTGCGCGACCTGCCGGAGGCGGCGTGGCTGCCCGAGGTGCGCGATTTCGCCGTGCGCCACATGATGGCCCTCATCCGCGACGACCTGGAGGCCGCCGGCGTGCGGCACGACGTTTTCGCCTCCGAGCGCGAGCTGGTGGAGGCCGGCCGCGTCGAGGAATGCATGGACTGGCTCGAAAAGCGCGGCCTGATCTACACGGGCGTCCTGGAGCCGCCCAAGGGCAAGGTCCCGGAGGACTGGGAGCCGCGGCCGCAGAAGCTGTTCCGCGCCACGGACTTCGGCGACGACACGGACCGGCCGCTGGGCAAGTCCGACGGCTCGTGGACCTATTTCGCCACGGACATCGCCTACCACCTGGACAAGTGGCGGCGGGGCTTCCCCACCATGATCAACGTCTGGGGCGCCGACCACGCCGGCTACGTCAAGCGGCTGGAGGCCGCCGTGCGCGCCGTCACCGAGGAGCACGGCGGCCTGGACGTGAAGCTCTGCCAGATGGTGAACCTCACCGAGAACGGCGAGCCGGTGAAGATGTCCAAGCGCGCGGGAACCTTCGTCACCCTGCGCGACGTGGTGGACAAGGTGGGCAAGGACGTCCTGCGCTTCTTCATGCTTACCCGGCGCAACGACGCCCACCTGGACTTCGACCTGGTGAAGGTCTTCGAGCACTCCAAGGACAACCCCGTCTTCTACGTCCAGTACGCCCACGCGCGGGCCCATTCGGTGCTGCGCCATGC
>CAJXLG010000284.1 GCA_913055885.1 uncultured Rhodospirillales bacterium | reverse complement strand
CGTGCTCGCCCTGGAAACGGAAACGGGCGCCGACGCGCCAACCCGCCCGGGCGATCTGGTGCCCGCGCTGCGCGGCGCGCCGGTGGTGTTCCTGTCCGCCTGCTACACGGCGGCGCAGGAAGAGCAGAAAGACGGCCTGACGGACTCCTATACCCGCCTCCTGGCGCGGGCCGGCGTGCCCAACGTCCTGGGCTGGGACGGGGCCGTGGCCGATACGGACGCCAGCCTTTTCGCCGCCCTGTTTTACGGCTATCTGGCGCACGGCCACGACGTGCCCCTGGCGGCGGCGTGGGCGCGGCGCGACCTGTTCAACCGCCAGGAGCCGGGCGAATCGGTGGGCCATCACTGGCATCTGGCCCGGCTGGTGACGGGGCCGGAAGGCGGCGGCCCGGTGTGCGCCTCGGATCGGCCCGCCCGCGCCCGCGACCCGGAAGCCGCCCACAACGCCTTCCTGGACGCCAGGCGCCACAAGGTCCCGGTGGCGGGCCCGCGCGAATTCGTCGGCCGGCGGCGGGCGGCGCAAAGCGTGCTGCGCGCCCTGGGGGACAGTCGCACCGCCGGGGTCCTCATCCACGGCATGGGGCAGATCGGCAAGTCCAGCCTCGCCGCCCGCGTGGCCAACCGGCTGGACGTGGCGCAAACGGTCGTGGTGGTGGACACCTACGACCCCCTCGCCGTGTTCGACAGCCTCATGGAGGCGGTGCCCGCCAACCAGCGCGGTGGGTATCGCGACACCTGGGAAGAAGCGGTCAAAAACGACGGCCGCGAATTGGCGAACGCCCTGGAAGCCCTGCTGACGGACCCCTTCACGGGCGACAACGCCATCCTGCTGGTGCTGGACGACCTGGAACAGGTCCTGGAAGAACCGAAAGCGGGTGAGCGCACCCAGGGGGTGGCCGACGCCAAGGGCGGCGATCCCGATGCCCACCGCACCATGCTCACGGCGGTGCTGCACGCCTTCCACCGGGCCCGCCGCCACACCCCGTCGCGCCTGCTGCTCACCAGCCGCTATCCCTTCACCCTGCCCGACCGCCGGGGCCGCGACGCGGCCGAGGCCCTGGCCTTCGTCCATCTGGGAAGCATGGGCGCGCGCGAGCAGCGCAAGCAGTGGAACGCCGCCGCCCGCGCGGAAGCCCCGTCTCCGGCCGCCCTGACCGACGAACGTCAGGCCGACGTGTGCGCGGCGGCGGGCGGCAGCCCGGGGCTGCAACGGGTGCTCATGCAGCCCCTCCTGAACGGCGAGCCGGAACGCACGGACGCGGCCGTGGCGGCCATCAACGCTTGGCGCGAAAGCGGCGAGGTGCCTTCAAACGAGGACACGAACGACTTCTTTAAATGGGTGTCCTTCGGGGTCTACAAACAGGCCCTCACCGATGACGAACACGCCCAGCTCCGCGCCACCACCCTGTTCCACACGGGCCTGCCCATCCCGCGCCCGGCCCTCACGGCGGCGGGCGCGGCCCTGGGCGTTCGCGACGCCGAGGGCGCCCTCACCCGCCTCTTGAATTTGGGCCTGGTTGACGACTTTGGACACCGAAATCACGAGCATCGCGTGGCTGCCAATCTTTTGGCCAAGCCACTGGTAACACATCCTTCGGCGCAAGAAACTTCATTAATCGCTGATGCCGCGCTACCAGAGCTAAGCCGAGCTTGGCAGATGGGGGATGGCTTTTTTGTCGCCGACTGTCGGTCCGTTGTGGCGGCCCATATTGCTATGCACGCGACAGCCCCTGAAGGACAGGCACTCGAAGGGATCGCATGGGGGGTGCTGGGCTATATTTATTACGATCACCCCAACGAAGAACATTTTTTTACTTTTGTAGAAGGTTTATTATCCTGTCTAAAAGAATTGAACCATATAATCAGTTCTGACCTATACCGTCAAGCAGCAACTTGCGCAAGGCGCACCGGCAACATGGTTGCTGCTCGGAAATGGCTGGAAGACGCCTTAAAAAGGACAGAGAACAACCCCTCTCCCGAACGGGCGCGATTGCTTATTGAATACGCCGATTTCATTCATCGTAATTTCCCAGATTCCATAACAACAGCATTGGAAACATTGCACGATGCTGCTCCCATTTTATATCAAAACGGAGAAATTATTAATTACGCATTTGCAAAAGGACGTATTGCCGATATACACAAGACCCGAGAAGAATACGAAAAAGCATTGGATATATATTTAAATGAAGAAACACCTATTTACGTAACCGCCATAAAAAACCCGAATTCAGTAGAGCAGTCGCGTAGTGCCAAGCAAAAATACGCCAATTCATTGAAAAACATTTCAGAAATTTACAACATAACAGGAAACAAAGATAAGGCATTGCGTTATAATACTGAAAAATGCCTGCCTATATTCCGACAGATACATGATATGGATGGTGTCGCAAATACGTTACACTATTGCGCAAAAATCAGGATTGAGCGGGATGGAGTGCAACAAGGTAACGCCCAAACTATTATCAACGAACTCAAAGAAAGCTTTAATATTTTACTTTCGATAGGACGCCTCGATGGCGTTGCTTATGTAGGCGCCCTGCTCGGGCGGATCCTGGCGCATATCCAGCATCCCGAAGCCGACGATGTCCTGGAAACGGCGGCCGCCGCGTTCGATAAGATGGGCAATACGGAAAACGCGGCTGAGCTTCGCGCCCTGAAGGGCCGGGGCGGCGCCGGCGGGGCCGACGACGGTGGCGCGGGCGCTTGAAGCCTGGTGGGGGCGCGGGCCTACCGCATTTGGCGCCACGGAGGGCAACGAGGGCAACAAGGGTGAAAAAGGGAACCCGTGGATGGCCGCTTCGCGGCCATGACGCCATCGTACAGGGCTCTGCCACCTTCATCAGCCCGTGAACTGAGGTGGGCCCATTTCGGGCACCAAACGCCCCGCGTACCATGGCCGGGTGGCCTTGACGGCGGAGCCGCCGGGCGCCACGCTTGCTTTCATCAGGGTTGGAGGCTGTATGCCCACTGTCCACGTCATTGGGAAATCGAAGATCGCCATCTTCTTCCACGACACGGACAGGCACAGAGAGCCTCATTTCCATGTCCTGATGCCGGAGGGTCGGGCGGCCGTTGCGATCGCGGATCGGCGTATCCTTGCCGCGGACGTTCCGGCCCGGGAAATCGGGCACGCCCTCTCGTGGGCCGAACGGAACGTGGCTACGCTGGTGGACTCCTGGAATCGCTGTAACCCGCACCGGCCGTTCCAGAGCGGAGGTTGAACCATGGCAATCATGCCCCGCATAGCCCGAATCGAGGTGACCGGGCCGCACACCCTGGTTGTGACGTGGCAGGGGGACGGGCGTGACAACGTGGACATGGCCGGCG
>CAJXLG010000283.1 GCA_913055885.1 uncultured Rhodospirillales bacterium | reverse complement strand
TTCGGGAAGCCCCATGACCCGGGGGGTCGTCCCGCCCGCCAGGACGTTCATGTTGACGCCGAAACGGGTCTCCAGGTCCGTGGCCCGGAAGAGGTGCGCCATGAGCCCGTCGGGGTCCACCGTGCGCGAGCGCGGCTCCAGCACGATGCGGATGTCGCTCGTGGATTCGTCGCGCACGTCGTTGAGCAGCGGCAGCTTGCGCGCCTGCAGGAGTTCGGCGACGCGCTCCACCAGCTTGGCCTTCTGCACCTGGAAGGGAATCTCCGTGATGACGATCTGCCACTGCCCCTGGCGCAGCTTCTCCACGGTCCAGCGCGCCCGCAGGCGGATGGGTCCGCGCCCGGTGCGGTACACCTCCTCCAGGCTCTCGCGGGGCTCCACGATGGTGCCGCCCGTGGGGAAGTCCGGCCCCGGCATGTGTTCCAGCAGATCGGCCGTCGTGGCCTCGGGCTTCTTGATGAGGTGCAGCAGGGCGTCGCACACCTCTTCGGCGTTGTGGGGCGGAATGTTGGTGGCCATGCCGACGGCGATTCCCGCCGCGCCGTTGGCCAGCAGGTTGGGAAAGCGCGCCGGCAGCACCACCGGCTCCGTTTCCAGGCCGTCGTAGGTCTCGCGGAAGTCCGTGGCGTCGTCGTCCAGCCCTTCCAGCAGGGCCAGGGCCACCGGCGTCAGGCGCGCTTCCGTGTAGCGCATGGCGGCGGCGTTGTCGCCGTCCACGTTGCCGAAGTTGCCCTGCCCCTCCACCAGCGGATAGCGCACGGCGAAATCCTGGGCCAGGCGCACGATGGTGTCGTAGACGGCGGCGTCGCCGTGGGGGTGCAGGCGGCCGATGACGTCGCCCACCACGCGGGCGCACTTCTTGAAGCCGGCGTCCGGGTCGAGGCGGAGCTGACGCATGGCGTAGAGAAGCCGCCGGTGCACGGGCTTGAGGCCGTCGCGCACGTCGGGCAGCGAGCGCGACACGATGGTGGACAGGGCGTAGGCCATGTAGCGCTCGCCCAGGGCCTCGGCCAGCTGGGTGGCGCGGATGCCCTCCGGGTCCGTGCCGTGTTCAGCCATGATGCTCCCTCTTCTCGTTGCGGGCCCGGCGGCCCACGCGTTCGGCCAGACGCCGGCGCGGCTCCGGCAGCGCGCCGCGCGCCAGGACGTGCCGCATCAGGAAGGCTTCCGCAAGCCCCAGCCCGTCCAGCACCGCCGGGTAATCGGCGGCGGCACCCCCCGCCACCAGGAAGGGCGGCAGGGGCAGCAGGCGGTCGGCGTAGGGCCGCCCGGCCTCCCGGCTGACGGCCCGCCCGGTGCGCGGCGAGACCCAGACAAGATCGTCCAGCACCCCCGTGGCGGCACACCGCGACAGGTCCAGCGGGTAGCCCAGCTCGCCCAGCAGGCCCACCTCCCAGGTGACGTAGGCCGTGCCCCAGGCCGGTCCGGCCAGGCCCGTGAGCAGGGCCCGCGTCGCCTCGAACACCGCCGGCACGGGCGAGCGTTCGGGCAGCGCCGCGTCCAGCACGGCACACGCCGACGCCAGGGCCGCCAGCCGGTCGGCGTCGTCCAGGAAGGCGGCGGCGTGCTGGCGCACCGGCTCCAGGGTGAAGGTGCCCAGGTTTTCCGGCACCCGGGCGCGCCACCGGGCGCTCACCTCGGTGCCGGGTTCCAGGGTGCCGCGGCCCCGGCGCCCGCGCCGGACGAAGCCGCCGTGGCGGCCGTGCCGGGCCGTCAACAAGTGCGCCACGGCGCCGCTCTCGCCGTGCGGCCGGGCGCTCAGCACCACGCCCTCATCCTGCCATTCCATGCGCCATCAATCGCTCCGCGTGGCCGGATAGCCCTTGCGGTTCCACTTGGCCATGCCGCCGTCCAGGACGTTGACGTCCCGGAAGCCATACTGGCGCAGGATCTTCGCCGCGGTATAGGCGCGGTTGTCCGTGCGGCAGACGGTGACCACGGGCACGTCCTTGTAGCCTTCCAGGGCGTCGCCCGCCTCTTCCACATAGCGGCCGATCTCGTTCAGGGGCACGTTCATCGCTCCCGCGATGTGGCCCAGGCCGCCCGTGAATTCCTTGGGCTGGCGCACGTCCAGGAGCAGCATGTCGTCGCCCCGATCCAGGGCATCCCTGATGCTTTCGGGCGTGACAATGGGCACCCTGCCCAGCCTGTTGCGGGCGAATTTGGGCCCCCACACGGCGGCCGCCGCGAGCGCGGCCACGGCCACGAGTTTCAGGATCTGCTGGAAATCGAGATTTTCCATTGGCACGCGCCCTGGACATTGAACGCCGGTGAGCCTAAGAGAGGACCCATGAACGAAACAAGCACCGTCCACGTGGTGGGCGGCGGGCTGGCGGGCAGCGAAGCGGCCTGGCAGCTCGCCCGTGCGGGCGTGGCCGTCATTCTGCACGAAATGCGGCCCCAACGGACCACGCCGGTCCACCAGGGCGACCGTCTGGCGGAACTGGTGTGCTCCAACTCCCTGCGCTCCGACGACTGGCAGGGCAACGCGGTGGGCCTGCTGCACGCCGAGATGCGCCGTCTGGACTCCCTGGTCATGGCGTGCGCCGATGCCACCGCCGTCCCCGCGGGCGGGGCCCTGGCCGTGGACCGCGAGGCCTTCGCCGCCGCCGTGCAGGAACGCATCGAGGCGCATCCCGCCATCACGGTGGAACGCGGCGAGGTTGCCGGCCTGCCCCCGGCCGACTG
This sequence comes from uncultured Rhodospirillales bacterium, assembly GCA_913055885.1. Classification (GTDB taxonomy): domain Bacteria; phylum Pseudomonadota; class Alphaproteobacteria; order Rhodospirillales; family CAJXLG01; genus CAJXLG01. Next base: position 643 of record CAJXLG010000283.1, on the reverse strand, counting down.
GGAATCCGTCATCCTGGCCACGGGGCCGCTCACGAGCGACGCCCTGGCGGAAGCCGTGCGCGGGAAGACGGGCGAGGCCGCCCTGGCCTTCTTCGACGCCATGGCCCCCATCGTCTACGCCGAGAGCATCGATTTCGACACGGCGTGGTTCCAGTCGCGCTACGACAAGGGCGACGGCGCCGACTACGTGAACTGCCCCCTGGACGAGGCCACCTACGCGGCCTTCATCGACGCCCTGCGCACGGCCGACCGCACCACGCCCCACGGCTTCGACCAGACGCCCTATTTCGAGGGGTGCCTGCCCATCGAGGTGATGGCGGAGCGCGGCCGCGAGACCCTGGCCCACGGCCCCATGAAGCCCGTGGGCCTGACGGACCCGCGCACCGGCGAACGGCCGCACGCCGTGGTGCAACTCCGCCAGGACAACCGGCTGGGCAGCCTTTACAACATGGTGGGCTTCCAGACACGCCTGAAACATGCCGAGCAGGTGCGCGTCTTCCGCATGATCCCGGGGCTGGAGAACGCCGGGTTCGCACGGCTGGGCGGCCTGCACCGCAACACCTTCCTCAACAGCCCGCGCCTGCTGGACCCCGTGCTGCGGCTGAAGGCCGAGTCGCGCCTGCGCTTCGCCGGCCAGATCACG